>CAZFQW010000360.1:0-4434 GCA_964521225.1 uncultured Roseobacteraceae bacterium | reverse complement strand
AACAAAGACTGTTTCGGCAATTTCAAAAACTAAGTGCGCGACCTACCGCCGGAGAAACTTCTACGGGCATTGGGCTTTCCATCGTTAAAAAATATACCGAGGCAATGGGCGGCAAAGTTTGGTGCAAAAGCGAAGCAGGTGAAGGCGCTAGCTTTTACCTCTTGTTCAAAAAATGGACTCCGCAAAAATAGCTTGCTGAATAGGCAAGCCAAAAAACACATTTTTTAAGTTGATTTGCAGTAAATTGCGCTGAATAGGTGTTATCTGATACGATACGCCAAAAACTTGAGAGTTACAATTCGGTACTAACTTAAAATGCTATGAAAAATCGACTATTTCTATGGAGCTTTATGTTCAGTGTTCTTACCGTACTCGGAACAAGTAGCTGCGAAAGCAATGCCGCCGAAGTAGTTCCACCTCCTGTTGCTAACTTCTCTATAGACAATAACAATTGCACCGCTCCCTGCATTGTAAGATTTACGAACCTATCGAGTGGCGCTGTGGAACAGCGTTGGGATTTTGGGAATGGCAACGTATCTACCGCCGTAGATGCCGAAATCTTGTATAATCAAAAAAAGACCTACACCGTTACCTTGTCCGTTACAAACCGAGGCGGAACTCGCTCTGCCTCAAAAGAAGTTAACATCCAGTGATTTTCAAAAAACTAACCCTCAATTTTTAATAACGATATGGCAGAATTTTTAACCATTAACCCCGATAACCCACAATTCAATAAAATTGAAAAGGTAGTAGATATGCTTAGGAAAGGAGGACTAGTAATTTACCCCACCGATACCGTTTACGGAATTGGCTGCGATTTATACAATAAAAAAGCAGTAGAAAAACTGTGCAGAATGAAAGGCATTAAGGCAAATAAAATTAACCTATCCTTCATTTGTTACGATTTAAGCGATATTACCCAATATGCCAGAGCCATTAGCAACCCAACATTCAAGCTCATGAAAAAAACGTTGCCAGGGCCTTTTACTTTTATTTTAGAAGCGAGCAGCCAAGTCCCCAAAATACTCGATGCCAAGAAAAAGCAAGTAGGCATCAGAATTCCCGATAACAACATTACCCGCGAAATTGTGCGGGAGCTAGGTAACCCGATTGTAAACATGTCTATTAAAGACGACGATGAAATTGTAGAATACACCACCGACCCCGAATTAATTTATGAAGACTTCGATAAACTCGTTGACATTGTAATTGATGGCGGTTACGGAAAAAATGTTCCCTCAACGATAATTAATTGCATCGACGATTCCTTTGAGGTAATAAGGGAAGGGCTTGGGGACATTAGTGCTTATTCATAAAAAAAAGGCACACGGCCCCATTTAAACTTAAGAATATTTCTACTCAACATTGCCAAACAAAATGCGAAAAACAATTCTAATTACAGGAGGAGCGGGGTTCATAGGCTCTAATTTCATTCCTTTCTTCCTCAAAAAATATAGCCACTACCACATTGTTAACCTCGATTTACTCACTTATGCTGGAGATATTAACAACCTCAACGAAGTAGAAGAAAACGCTCATTACAACTTCATAAAAGGCGATATCCGCAAGGCAGACTTGTTGGCATCTTTATTTGAAGAATATGATTTCCAAGGCGTAATTCACTTTGCCGCCGAATCGCACGTAGATAATTCCATTACAGGGCCTGCACCGTTCATTCAAACAAATATTAACGGAACGTTTAACTTACTGGAAACGGCAAGAAAACATTGGATGGAAAAGCCCTTTGCCAAAAAAAACAAATTTGAAAAGGCTCGTTTCCACCATATCTCTACCGACGAGGTGTACGGTTCCTTAGGCGAAACAGGGCTATTTACCGAAGAAACCCCCTACGCCCCCAATAGCCCTTACAGTGCCTCCAAAGCAGCGAGCGACTTGTTAGTGCGAAGCTACTTTCATACCTATGGCTTAGAGGTAGTTACAACAAACTGCTCGAACAATTATGGCCCCAAACAGCACGACGAAAAACTGATTCCTACCATTATCCGCAAGGCATTAAACGGCGATGCAATTCCCATTTATGGCGATGGGAAAAACGTAAGAGATTGGCTCTACGTTACCGATCATTGTTTAGGTATCGACTTGGTATTCCACCAAGGAAAAGCAGGAGAAACGTATAATATTGGCGGTAAAAACGAACGAAAAAATATAGACATTGCCCTGCTAATTTGTGAAATGCTTGATTTGCAGGTTCCAAAATCGGGCGGAGGCGATAGAAACTCCTACAAAGAGCAAATTACCTTTGTAGAAGACCGAGCCGGGCACGACAAACGATATGCGATAGATGCCTCGAAAATTGAAAGCCAATTGGGCTGGAAAGCCGTTGAAACCTTTGATACGGGCATTGCCAAAACGGTGAAATGGTATAGCGAAAAATACCTGAACCAACAGTAATTATGAAAAAAATGTATTGGCTACTTTCCCTTGTATTCATTTTAGCGGTTATCCCCCTACTTTCGAGTTGCCTTACCTTACGCATGAGCGACAAAGCATTGGACAAGTATTTTGCCTCAAAAGCAATAAAATATTCCATTGAAAAATACACCGTAGCCAAACAACCCATCCGTTTTGTAAGTGTGGGAAATGAAAATTTACCTACCGTAGTTTTTGTGCATGGCGCACCGGGCGGACTCGATAATTTCAAACAGTTTCTTATTGATAGCAAACTGATAGAAAAGGCTCGATTGATTTCGGTGGATCGGCCCGGCTATGGTTTTTCGGGCTTGGGGAAAGTGGTAACTTCTATTGAGGCGCAGTCGCTTGCCTTAAAACCCTTGATAGAACAAATTCAGAATGGAGAAAAAGTGGTTATTGTAGGGCATTCTTACGGCGGGACGTTAGTGGCAAGAATGGCGATGGACTACCCCGAACTGATTTCACAAGTGATTATGGTAGCTGCTGCCATTGACCCTGAAAACGAAAAGATGTTTTGGTTTAACCAACCCGCCGACTGGCCTGTTTTTCGGTGGATGTTGCCCCGCCCGCTCAAAGTAGCTAACGACGAAAAACTATCGCACCCCGAAGAACTAAAGAAAATGCTTCCGCTTTGGGAAAACATAAATACCCCCGTAATTTTGATACACGGGCAAAAAGATAATTTAGTACCGCTAGAAAATGCCTATTTTGGCAAAAAGAAGCTAGTAAACACAAAGTTAGATTTTCAGGTGTACGAAGGGGTAAACCATTTAATTCCTTGGAACAGGCCAGATTTAATTAAAAATGCTGTTTTAAAATGCTTAGAAAAAAGCACCGATAAATAGTATAAAATCAATTGGAAACAACTCAAATAAAAACTAACATTTAATTATGAAAATAGCAGTAGTAGGAACAGGATATGTCGGATTGGTTTCAGGAACTTGCTTTGCCGAAACGGGAAACGATGTAATTTGTGTAGATAACAATCAGGCAAAAGTTGAAAGCCTACGAAATGGAAAACTTACCATTTACGAACCAGGCTTAGAGGTTATCTTCCAAAGAAATACCAAAGACGGTCGCTTAATTTTCACTACCGATTTACAAGAAGCCGTAGATGCTTCCGATATTATCTTCTTAGCATTGCCCACCCCTCCGGGCGAGGATGGTTCCGCCGACCTTTCTTATGTGTTAGGCGTTGCCGAACAGTTGGGCAGAATAATGAAATCGTACAAGGTAATTGTAGATAAAAGCACGGTCCCCGTAGGAACAGCCGAAAAGGTTACTAAAGCCGTTGCTCAACATGCAAAAGTTGACTTCGACGTGGTTTCTAACCCCGAATTTTTAAGAGAAGGCGTCGCCGTCGACGATTTCCTGAAACCCGACCGAGTTGTAGTAGGCACTTCCTCTGAAAGAGCAAAAAAACTCATGGAACAACTCTACGAGCCTTTTGTAAGGCAGGAAAATCCTATCTATTTCATGGACGAGCGTTCGGCAGAAATGACCAAGTATGCGGCAAATTCTTACCTTGCCACGCGTATCACTTTCATGAACGAAATTGCCAACCTCTGCGAAAAAGTAGGTGCTAATGTAGACCATGTGCGCAAAGGAATGGGCAGCGATGGCAGAATTGGGAAAAGGTTCTTATTCCCCGGAGTGGGCTACGGAGGTAGCTGTTTCCCAAAAGACGTACAAGCTTTGGAAAAAACAGCGGCGGATAACGACTACAACTTCCAAATCCTTCGCTCGGTGATGGAGGTAAACAACAAGCAAAAATCGGTACTAGCCGAAAAAATACTCAAGCACTTTGGCAACCAACTTCACGGAAAGAAAATAGCCATTTGGGGCTTGGCATTTAAACCCAACACCGACGACATTAGAGAAGCCCCAGCAATCTACATCGTTAAAAAACTCTTAGAAGCAGGAGCAGAAATAAGTGCCTTCGACCCCGAAGCTGCCCAAAATTTTAAAGGTATTTTTGGCGAGAATATGGAATACGCCGAA
>CAZFQW010000359.1:0-4437 GCA_964521225.1 uncultured Roseobacteraceae bacterium | reverse complement strand
CTCTTTAAATTTCTTATTTTCAAATGCTTACAAAAACTTAAACATGCTCTTAGTGTTATTTCACAAAAGCAATATAATATTGTGTGTTCCCCTCTGTCATTAATAAACTTGCATTGTTAGGCAATAAATCTAAATCTATTTCAAATTCTTGCGCTAAAATCAACTCTCCTTTTGCATTATAAACCAATACTTTTTCTATTTGGCTAACTTCCATGCTTTCTAAAATTTCCTCTAAAGAAACTTCAAGTTCTTTGTTTAGCTTTTCTAAAAGCTGTGTTTCAACTTTAGTTAGCTGAGGCACTGTATTGTTATCAATTGAATTAGAAAGTACAGGTTGTGTTGATGCAAATCCAACAGCTGATAATCCGATTAAAAGGGCGATTGTTAATATTGACTTTTTCATAATTTATTGCGTTTTCAAGATTACTTTTTAACTACGTTAATTTTAATTGAGTTAGTGTTTTCATGATTATGCTAACCTGTATATCTAATTATGTACCAATAGGCTTAATTATCTGATTATCATTTAATTAAAATTAAAAAACACTTTATACACCCATAATAAATGTACACTTTCGTACAGTCGTTTATTGAAAGTGTACATTTATTCATTTTTTGTAGCTATTCAGTATATCTGTAACTACATTTTAATATGCAAGTAGTTACTATAAGCCTTGGCGTACACGCCGAAGCATGTGTTCCCATTAAAATTTACATCATGCTGAATAGTAAGCATTTTTTAATGAATTGAATAGACTACTTTGGGAAAAACTTATAGTTCGTTCCAATTGGGAGTGAAGCATTAAAGTGCAATGAACGATTTCATATAATATAAGTTGATATATATGAACATATATTCATATAATTGTATGTTACAACTAATATTCTAGAATAATGTCAGAGATAATAAAAGTTAAAGTAGATCCAGAACGCTTAAAAAGAGTTGCTGAAATTTTAAAAACGATTGCGCACCCAGTAAGGCTTTCTATTATAGAATTGCTGCAAGAAAATCGTGAGATGACCGTGAAGGATATTCAGGCGATTACTCAAATAGATCAATCTTTGGTTTCGCACCATCTTATAAAAATGAAAGATAAAGGTGTGTTAACTTCTGAGCGTTCGGGCAAAAATATCTACTACGGCTTAGTAGATCAACATATTACCAGTATTTTCAACTGTATGGAACAGTGTACACTATTATAAAAGGTGCTTCTGTGGTTTTCTGAAATTAATATGGACATATTAGAAAAATACTTTGCAATTATAGTAAATGCCTACAACGGATATGCTTCTTATCTATGGCAAGAAATAACATTTAGCTATAATGATAAACCTTGGTGGGAGAATTACTTCTACTGGTTGATTCTTGTTTCTGCATTTTTCTTCGTGCTTGAAGTCTTAAACCCTTGGAGAGAAAATCAGTCTAGCTTTAGAAAAGATTTCTGGTTGGACTTTTTCTATATGTTCTTTAATTTTTTCCTTTTTTCACTGATTGTATTTAACGCTGCTTCCGATGTGTTTGTAAACTTGTTTTCGAGTTTCCTGAGATTATTGGGCATTCAGAATTTATTAGCAGTTGAAGTTAAGTCTTGGCCAATCTGGGGGCACTTTTTACTAGGTTTTGTAGTCCGCGACTTTGTACAATGGTGGATACACCGCTTGTTGCACTGGCACCCTCGCTTATGGGAGTTCCATAAGGTACACCACTCGGTAGAACAAATGGGGTTTGCCGCTCACCTACGCTATCATTGGATGGAAAATGTAGTATATCGTTCTTTAGAATATGTTCCCTTAGCCATGATAGGTATTGGACTGAACGACTTCTTTATAATACACATTTTCACATTAATGGTTGGGCATTTTAACCATTCTAACTTTACAGTTAATCTTGGGCCGCTTAAATATATTTTTAATAACCCTGAGATGCACATTTGGCACCATGCCCACGATTTGCCCGAAGACAGAAAAACGGGAATCAACTTTGCGCTTACCCTCAGTATTTGGGATTATTTATTTGGTACTGCTTATATTCCTTTTAATGGGAAGAATATTAAACTAGGCTTTCCGGGCATAGAAAAGTTTCCAAAATCTTTCCTTTCTCAAAATTTGTATGGATTTAAAAAGCCTTCAAAATAATATCTTGTATTATAAGTTGAAAGCCATACTAAATACTGTATTCGCTTCTTTTTGCAGTATAGATATAATATAAAAGTGTAATACTTTGATGCACTTTTTGAGCAAAAGCGTTCATAAATGCACATATTTATGGTAGTACAAAGCTCAATTTTTTAATTTAAAATATTGATTTTCAGTTATTTATTATTTTTTGAGCGCTTTTAGCTAATACGGTTAGCATATTTATCTATTAAAAGTTTTCAATCATGAGCAAGTCAATAAAAATTTTAGCAAAAAGTATTTTAGAATACACCCTATCTGTTGCAGTAATCGTAGTGCTTACATTTGCCGCTGTAATGCTTTAGTAGTAAAAACATTTCAGCATCTTACAGTAAAAATCGAGAAAATTTTTTATTAAAAATTATTGACTTCTCCGCATCCTAAATCATAAATAAACGAACCCAAATTAAAAGGTCGTCTCTTTAAAGAGATGGCTTTTTTTATGTCTTAAACCTTCCACTCAGCTATTTTATCAGCAATTTTTCGGTCGTTGGCTAAGCGAGGGACTTTGTTTTGCCCTCCGAGCTTCCCAATAGACTTCATATAATGCTGAAAAGCATCTGCTTGTAGAGAAGTAATTTTTAACGTTTTAAGAATTCCCCCTTTAATGAGGTCTTCGTAGTAGATATTAAGCTGGCATAGCTTTTCATCAATGGTTTTCGCAAATGCTTCTATATCTGTAGGAGGGTTTTCAAAAGCAATGAGCCACTCGTGGTAGGGAGTTCCCCCTTCGGGGGGGGTTACTTGAGGTGCTACTGAAAATTCTTTAATTCTTACCTCAGCATTGGCTTCTAGCCCATGTTTCATTGCTTTCTCTACTTCTTTTCCGATTACGTGCTCTCCAAAAGCAGAAATAAAATGCTTAATCCGGCCAGAAACGATAATTCTATAGGGATTTTTGGAAACAAACTGTACCGTATCGCCAATGGAATATCCCCATAAACCTGCATTTGAATTAAGAATTAAAGCATAGTTTTTACCTACTTCAACCTCTTCGATACTAAGCCTTGTGGGGTTGTTATTAAAATACTCTTCTGCCGGTACAAACTCATAGAAAATACCATGGTTTAGCAGCATTAACATGCCCTCTGCATGCTGAGAATCTTGGTAGGCAATAAAGCCTTCCGAAGCGGGGTAGGTTTCAATAGAATCTACTTTTTTACCAATAGAATCGTAGAGTTTCTCTTTGTAAGGTTCAAAATTCACCCCTCCGTAAACAAACACTGAGAAATCGGGGAAAATATCTTTAATTGGCTTTCCTGTTTTTTCAATTAATCGGTCAAAATACATTTGTACCCATGGAGGAATGCCAGAGATAAGGCTCATTCGTTCTGAGAGAGTTTCTTCAATGATTTTTTCTAGCTTTATTTCCCAATCTTCAATACAATTGGTGGTGTAAGAAGGCATTTGGTTGGTGCGTAAATAGTTAGGAATCAAATGGTTGCTAATTCCCGATAGCCTCCCTGTGAGTATGCCATTTGTTTTGGTTAACTCTGGGCTTCCCGAAAGAAAAATCAGTTTATTATCGAGAAACGAAGCGTTACCACTTTCGTGTATATATGAGAAAACAGCATTTCTGGCAGAATTGAAATGGAACGAAACCGATTCTTTTGTAATTGGAATATACTTTACCCCAGAAGTAGTCCCTGAGGTTTTTGCAAAGTAGAGTGGTTTATTAGGCCAAAGTACATTTGCCTTTCCTTCTACTACTTTATCGAAATACGGTTTTAGACCTTCGTAATCGCGAACAGAGACACGTTCCTTAAAATCTTGGTAAGTTTGGATTTCCCCAAAGTGATGGTTTCTACCGAAATCGGTAGCAGAAGCCATTCTTATGTTATGTTTAAAGATTGTTTTTTGGGCGGTAACCGCATTGTTAGCCCATTGGTTTTGCTGCCAACTGAGGAAAGAGGCAGCAGGTTTTGCTAGAAAAGATTTAATTCCCATGCGGGCAAATTTAGAGAAAACTTGCTCACATGGGAATTTTATAGTTTATACTACTACATATTTCTTTTGAATCAGCTCAAGATTTTTCATAATATCTTTTAACTGACTCTTGTTGTGGCATTTACCACAGTAGTAGCCCACTCCTACCTCGTCGTCGAAAATGTATATCATACGAAGTGCATATTCATGACGAAGGGTTAAAATGCGCCCTTCGTCTTTCCACAAGAAACGAGGAGAATCAGTTTGTACGTCTAAAGCTTGCCATCCTAAGCTAGTAATATCTTCGTTATCAAGACATTTTACCCTAATTCTGTT
>CAZFQW010000358.1:0-4438 GCA_964521225.1 uncultured Roseobacteraceae bacterium | reverse complement strand
ATCATTCAAAAAATTTGTAATCTCCCTTATACACTAAATTCTATACAGGCTCTAAAATATCTTGCATTAGCTTTTGGTTTTTCGGAGAAAGCCGATTTAAATCAACCGCTAATACTTTCAAAATTTCTATTAATGAATTTATTTTCCCTTCAAGTGGGTAATACTTATTTACAATTACAATATGGTTATCTTTTAAAATACAATATCCCGATTTAAAATTACCCTTTTCATAACGCAATATAAACTCAGTTTCTGTGAAAATATCTTCAAGCTTATTTAGAAAATGGTTAGTATATTTTATTATCATTGTTT
This sequence comes from uncultured Roseobacteraceae bacterium, assembly GCA_964521225.1. Lineage (GTDB taxonomy): Bacteria > Bacteroidota > Bacteroidia > Cytophagales > Flammeovirgaceae > CAYUJH01. Next base: position 4,126 of record CAZFQW010000358.1, on the reverse strand, counting down.
TAAAAGTTTTCTGACTGCAAAACCTTGCGAAGGTCTAATTTTCAAAAAGTAAATCCCTGCCCCTAAATTACTTATGTTAAATTCCTGAGAAAATAAATTAGTATTTGGAGGTTATAATTACCAAACGAGTTTGCCTGCTGCTTTGTAGCAGAATGTGTGCCCAAGGGTAATTACTTCACAACGTGGCAATTATTATTTAACAAAACCATATTGATTGCAAAACTCTCTAAAGTAATTGGAGTACCTCGCTGTACTACTTCTTGGTTATCAATTTTCTGAATAAAAAATGTATTTCCATCAAACTTATCAGAGATATTGCCTCTCTGAATACAAAATACAAGTACGCCATTAAAGGAAAAACTGATAAATAATAAAATTCTTTTCATGCGGATATATTTGGTTTCTTTTGACTAACAGTATTCTACTTTCGTAAGCAAGTTTACATCATTAACCCTGTGTTTAATTTGTGGTAACCAAGTGAATTATGAAATTCTGATTACCAATGATTTATTATAAATATAAATTAAGTTATGTTTAAGGCGGTTCTAGCACTTATTTAAAAATCAATATGTAATGCTCATTTTTAAATAACACTGCCGCTTAAAGATAAACTTAGCTTGAGTCTCCGTAAAATTAGAAATCTTTGTAACTTGTAATAAAAAAAGACCTTGAGTAGCTAACCCAAGGTCTTTTCTTTCAGTCAATTTTTACATACTCATTTACCAATCTGGCTTGCTATTGTCTTTCTTCTTGTCGCTCTTTTTCTGCTTTTGCTGATAATACTGAATTTCTTGGTTTTTTAATGCATTTAAAATCATTTCAGCTTTTTCTTTCGACATCTTAATCTCGTCTAATCGCTGATTTTGCATTTCCTCCTGTTCTTTTTTCTTTTGTTCTTCGCTTTGTTGTTGCTCTTTCTGCTCTTGCTTTTGCTGCTCTTCTTTCTTCTGCTCTTGCTCTTTTTGCTCTTGCTCTTTTGATTGCTCGTCTTGCGACTGCTCATCTTTTTGCTCTTGGTTATCTTGGTTTTCGTTCTGCTGATCTTGCTTTTGTTCGTCTTTCTTCTCTTCTTCTTTTTTGTCTTCGTTCTGCTCGTCTTTTTTATTCTCTTCCTTCTTTTTGTCTTCTTCTTCCTTTTGTTTTTTCAGGAGTTCATAATTAAAACGTGCCTCTTCATTAGTGGGGTCAGCTTTCAAGGCTTCCTTAAAATACGTAAGTGCCTCCTCAATCTTTTGATCTCTAGAGCTTAACACACCTAACTGTTGGTTGGCTACCGAACGGATGTGTTTATCTGCTTGCACACTTGCCTCGTTATATAACTGCTTGGCTTTATCAAGCTCTTCGGTCTTAAAATAACAATGCCCCAAATTCAAAAGAACTTCGGCCTCACGAACATTCATGGAGTCTGCCAAGTAACTGTATAGGTTAGCAGCTTGCTCATAGTTATTAGTTTTAAAAGCCAACTCTGCATCAGACTTATATTTATTTACCTTCGCAATTTCATCAATAGGCGAAACGGCAAGCATGAAACTCAATAATATAGTTGAAATTAGATAATTCATTGTGTCAGAGAAATCATTTAGAAAATTATATAAAATTACAACAATGGAATATCGCTTTTTGATGAATCTGTTTTCTACAGTTTAACAATTTTAACGGTGATTAACACATCTATAAACATGAGTATAATCGCCAATAGTAGAAAATAATAATACTTATTAGCAGCTACGTCAACTTGCCGAGAGTCTCTAAATTCTCCTTCTATTTGGCTGATAGATTCAATCATTCGAGCCACATCGTTTCTTTGGTTGCTTAGCTCAAAGTACTGGCCATTCGTAATTTCAGAGAGCTTTTTTAGTGCATTTGAATTTAAGGTACTCACCACATCGTTACCTTCGTTGTCTCTCTTAAACCTATAACCCGTAGGGATTTTACTTCCTTGCGAAGTACCCACTCCCAATGTAAAAAGTTTAATCCCTTGTTCTTTAATTTCTGAGGCTACTGCAGCAGTTTCTTCTCCAAAATCTTCTCCATCGCTTACTAAGAGGATAATTTTAGATTGTTCTTTTAGCGACTGCGTATTTTCATCTGCATTAGTATGTTTCATTAAAGCCATCCTTAACGGAGGCGAAAAATCTGTGCCCGTATTCGATACTAAGTTGGTGTTCAGTGTTTCAATAAACATCATCAACGCATTATTATCATAAGTTAGCGGGCATTGCAAAAATGCGTCGGAAGAAAAAATAATAAGCCCAATTCTATCTGAACTAAAAGCATTGACTACATTTTTAAGCTCAAACTTCACCTTTTCTATGCGCGAAGGCTGAATATCGAAAGCATCCATAGAGCGAGATAAGTCTACAGCAAGGTAAATATCCTTCCCCACCGACTTTACTTCTCTTTTCATTTCTCCGAAAGAAGGACCTAAAAGGGCAAATACAATCAGGGCAAAATAGACCGAACGCATTACGAGCTTAAATAAAAAAGCTTTAGAAGAAGTTTTCATCCTTTTAAAAATCCAAAAAGTTCTCCAAAGAAAAAGCAGATACAGGACAGCAAATAAGGCAATTAGCCCTAATTCAAAGAACCCTATTTCACGGTATAAAGTCATAGTATAATTTTTCTAACCTTTCATCAATTCATCAAAGTCGTTCCAACTAATTTGGAATGCGCTGCAATTTAAAGTTTGAAGCGAGATTGTTGGGTAGTTAAATATTTTTTTTGAGTTTTATTTATCTGATAATCAATAAATTAAATCATTTTCTTTTAACAATATTTAGTAAATTTGAAATTTAATTTGCGTAGTAAAAATAAGTTATGTTATCTTTGCACCGCATTTGGGAAAACAACCCAATAAAGCTGACTCAGCTAAGGGAGAGTTGCCTGAGTGGTTAAAGGAGCAGTTTGCTAAACTGTCGACGGGTAACTGTCGCGTGGGTTCGAATCCCACACTCTCCGCAAACACGTTCGGGGTGTAGCGCAGCCCGGTTAGCGCACCTGGTTTGGGACCAGGGGGTCGCAGGTTCGAATCCTGCCACCCCGACATTTTTAATTATATGAGACACCGGGTCTCGTAGCTCAACTGGATAGAGCAACTGCCTTCTAAGCAGTAGGTTCCAGGTTCGAGTCCTGGCGGGATCACAGACATAAGTATTTATTGCTTTAAAGCACCTGAAAAGACATAATTCAGGTGCTTTTTTTATGCCTCCAAGCCACTTGTGAGGTTACAACAGGAAAAGGTTACAAATTGGGTTACAAATAAAAAGGTTACAAATTGAAGGGTTCAAATTGTTTGTAACGTAAACTTTATCCTATTATGCTCTTAAAAAAACTCCCACAACTTTAAGAAAAATGAACGTCCTTTTCAGGTTAAGAAATAGCACTGTATCAGACAAAATCGCTTATGTGTATTGCAGAATAACAATTGATAAAAAAAGGTGCTCAGATTTTTCGCTAGGCTTAGAAGTAAACCCTAAAAGGGTTTCTCGAAAGCCTTTTTTTGTGCATAACAACGCCACGGCGAACAGGTTTTTAGAACAAGTAAAACAAGATTTGGAAAGCATCTACTTAAATATGTTAGCCCATGGCACCACCCCAACGGCAAACAGTGTAAGAGATGCTTATGTAAAAGAAGAAGTTAGTAGCCTGCTCCTTGTAGATGTGCTTTACCAGTTTGTGTATAAGTACAAGAAAAAAGAAATTGGAATAAAAATAAAGCAATCGACTTGGAACAGCTACGAAGACAAATACAATACTTTCGTAGAATATCTTTCCGATACACATACTAAAAACATTGAGGCTGATAACTTAAAAGTAAGCATACTAGAAAAGTTTGCCGATTGGGCAACAATCGAGAAACAATATTGCACTGGCTTTATAAACAAGGTAATCAACTTGGTAAAAGCTGCTTTAAAGTTTGCGCTAAGAGAAGAACTAATTAATACTTACCGCTTAGAAAGTTTTACCAACAAAAAGGAACACCCAAAAGAAATTTTTTCTTTAAGTAGGGCTCAGGTAGCAAAGCTAAAAATGCCTCAATGTTATCGTAGAAGAAGTCTAGCATTAAATAAGTTAGGCAGTATTTAGAATTCCGTGTATAAGAATTTAGAAGAGCAAGGGAGTTACA
>CAZFQW010000357.1:0-4439 GCA_964521225.1 uncultured Roseobacteraceae bacterium | reverse complement strand
TATTATGCTGGCACCGAAAGTAACCGCAATTCTTTTGTAGAAAATTCGGAGTTCTTAGAAACAGAGCAATATTACAATCGCCTTATTCAAGAAAAAATAGAAATTATTGAGGCTAAACAAGGGAAAGTTAAACCCGAAATTTTAAAAAATGTAGCTCAGCTAGATATTATTTATGAAGAGCTGAGAAAAGATTTAGCCGATCAAGCCAACAACGAAGAGGTAATTAAAGCGATGATTGAACACCAACGATTAAAGCTGAGTGTATTAGAGCAAATTTTAGAAAATCTAGAAAAAAATGACCATGAAAACATTCCACATGGTTTGTAAAAGTGCTTTGTTGCTGTGGGTCATGGCAATGGGAGTACTTTCAGTATATGCAAACGATAATTTAGATACTGAACTTACCAAAACAATTACTAAAAATTATGCAGTAAATGCAAAAGCTAAAATTGAAATAATCAATAAATACGGACAATTAATAATAGAACCGTGGGATAAAGATTCAGTCGCTATGAAAATCACGGTTACTACCTATGGTAAAAATGAATCTGCTGTTGAAAAGCTAATGGATCGAATCGACTTTGATTTTAGAAGCAGCAGCGATTTTGTAAAGGCAGAAACCGTACTCGACAAACGCTCTAGCCCTATTTCAGAGTTTTTTAATGCATTAACCGACCAATCGAAAGCGATTTTTAGTAAAAGCCATATAGAGGTAAACTATGAGATAAAAATTCCTGAAAATGCCAATATCGATCTTAAAAACCGTTTTGGCGATGTTTTTTTAGGAAAGATAAAGGGGCTCGCCGACTTAAAAATTGGACATGGCGATTTAAAAGTAGATGAATTCCGTGGCGATGTGTCGCTAGATTTAAACTTTTGCCACGCCGATATACAGTACATGCAAGATGCTGATGTTATCCTAAAAGGTTCTTCGCTCGATGTAATGGAAGTGGCAACTATTAAAATAAATAGCATCAGTTCAGAAATTGATATTGAAAATGCTAAAAAAATCATTCTTAATTCAAAAAATGATAGAATTGATATAGGTAAAATCACTCAAATAGAAGGTGAAGGGCACTTCAGTAAATTAAATATTATGGATTTATCCAAATCGCTAGAATTAAAACTCGATTACGGCTCTTTAAAAATCCATAAGATTATGAATACTTTTTCCGAAATAGATATTAACAGCAACTCTACCGATATTAAATTAGATTTTCAGCAACCTACTTATATAGCAGCAGAATTAAATACACGTGCCGATAGAATAAATTTGCCCGATAAGTTAACCAACTTAACCAAAAACTTTTACGATAAAGACAGATTCGCAGAAATGGAGGGCTTTATTGGCAGGGAAAGTACAAAAATCAGTAAACTAAAAATAAAAGCTACTAGCGGCAATGTAAGAATTCGCCTACTCGATGAGGTGGGAAAATCTTCGAAAAAGTAAAATAAAAGAGGTTGACTAATTAATTTTAGTCAACCTCTTTTATTTAAAATTACTACAATTCACCTAACTTTTCTTGATTAAACTGACGACAAAAATCAGCACAATTGCCCCAATAGTTGCAGTAATTAAAGTACCTATTAAGCCTCCGCCTAAACTAATACCTAGCTGGCCTAAAAGCCATCCGCCAATAAAAGAACCTAAAATACCTAAGATTAAATTCACAATAATTCCGAAACCTCTGCCTTTCATTACTAGCCCTGCTAAAAAGCCAGCTGCAATTCCAATTAAGACAATATACAGTATTTCCATAGTGTGTTTATTAAAAAGTAAAAAATAAATATTTTATTAAGATACTATTTTTTAATTAATTATCACAAAAATTTTGACATTCAAGTAGATACAATTTAAAACTTACTCAGTTTCTATCGTAAAACACTTATTTCTCACTATATTTTCTAGATTTCTATTTCTATATCTAGCTGCTTTCCTTCTGCTAATGCTTTTTTGTCTTTTTGGGTACCGATGGCCATACCAATTACTAGCCCAATAGGCAGCCCAATACCCAAATATGCCATATTATTTAAACTCGCTCCAAATGCTACTCCTAGCGGGACTCCAAATACAGACATACCCAAGGCTGGCCACATATTTCTGTAATAGTTTTTAGGTACTAAGCCTAACTCTTTTTCTATAAGGGTTAGGATATTTGATTGGAATTTTTTCAGTGATTTTAAATACTTTTTATCTGTCCCCCCAGAAAATGAATTTATCTTTTCAATACCTCCATTTATTATTTCAATATAACTTAATGGTATTTTTTTTATTTCTAATTCAGAAAACAAAGCACTTAAAAAGGCAATCTTATTTTCTACTTTTTTATTCTGTTCAAATTCTGTTTTATGCGTTATTTTTATAAATTCCATTTTAATTGTATTTAGTTTTTCAATTCTTCCATATCTTCAATCATTTCTTCTAGTCGTTTAAACATGTGTTTATAGACTAAATTTATGTCAAAATGATAAATTTGTTTTGCAAATAGACTAAGCATAGCGGCGTAAATTAAAACGCCTATTAACCAATAGAGTGGTATACCATAAACTAATTGTAGGTCAGGAATTTGTTCTAGCGCTTTTGCAATTATTAATTTACCAATATTAGAATAACAAGCGCCTATACCCACAGTAATAGTTAAAATGGGATAAAAAAAGCGGTATACTTTAGTAAAAAATAAAATTACATCTTTGCGCCAATTATCAAAGGATTTTAAATAGTCGTAGCTACTCATTCCATGATTAATTGTCTTTGCCTTATCTAATTCTATTTTCCCAAGATAAACTATTAATGAAAATTCTATAAAAAGGAGTAAGCCCACCCAAGGAATTCCTAAAAAAAAGGAAGCGATCAGTCCTAGAGTAGCAAAAACCATAATTAAGATTAAATTAAGTTTAAACCCTCTAATAAAATTATCTACAAGGTGAATTGACTTCCGATTATATAAATCATTTATTTTAGGAGCTTCAATAGTCTGCTGTTTTAAAAAGCCCTCTTTCCATATTTTTTCAATTGAATTTTCCATCTAATTTTTTCTTTAAGCGTTCTTTAATTCGTTTAATGCGCACTCCAATATTGTTGGGATTTGTACCAATTATTTCGGCAATTTCCTGATAGCTTCGTTCTTCTAGGCTTAGTAAAATAACAGCTCGATCTACTTAAGAAAGTTGCCTTATGGCATCGTACAGAAGATTTAGGTGTTCATCTTCAAACGCATGATTCTCCTCGGTAAGTTGGTTGGGTAAATAGTCAGTCGCTAAATGCTGATGATTATTCTTTTTTTTCTTTAAAAGTGTCAGACACACATTAAGAGAGAGGCGATAAATCCATGTAGACCAATCTGATTCGTTTCGGAAATTATTTTTACTTCTCCATATCTGAAGACAAACCTCTTGATAATAATCTTCAAAATCTTCTTGGGTATTGGTGTATGCCCTACAAATTTTAATGATTATAGCTGAATGAGGTAAAATTGATGTTATGTAAAAATCGCTACTCACTTTACTTTTTATTTGGTTAGTGGCTAAATGCGAATTTTATTACACGCTACTTCAAAAAAAAATCAGTATACCTTAGGGTACTATCAAATATTGGTTGATATTTATCCACATACAGCATCCTTAAAAATTTAGCATACCCCCTATAAAAAATATTCTTTTTGAAAATAATGCAGGTGTTTTCTGTGTGTAATCTCTGCTGTATTCAAAACTTCTTACATTATCTCGGTTGAGGGTATTATTTACGCTTCCAAACAGAACGAGATAGCTTTCTTCTCCTGTCATGAGCATTTTAGAGAGGTTCATGTTCACTAAACTGTAATTGGGGAGGCGTTCTTGGTTTTCAATTCCTGTATAAATAGGCTGGTACAATCCGAGGGAGGCATCAAACCGGTTATCAATAATTGGCGTATAAAATGTGCCTTGCCTAAATAACCAAGAGCATCCTAAAGTCCATGTAGAGTTAAATTTATACTCTAGTGCTCCTTTAATGAAAAAATCTAAATCGTAAGGAGATTCATAGCTTAACTCGCCATTATTAAATTGTGCGTGGATGTAGGTAAACGAAGCCCTTGCATCGAGTTTTCCCTTGTATTTCCAATTTAAAAAGAGTTCGCCACCATATACCAAATTTTGGAGGGTATGCAATTCTGTATCTTTTCTAAAAATAGCAGCATGCATGTCAAAATCACGCGTTTTATACTGATAGTCTAATGAAACTTGCTGACTACTAATTAGGTAAGTATCGTTAAAAAAATCGTCTGGTAAATTATATTTATGGTATTTTCCTATCGAAAAATTTATGCTGTTATTTTCAAGAAACTGATAGTTTAAATTTACCTGATAACTTAAATAGCTTTGCTGCAATTTAGTGGGAATATTTTTCCGAAGCCCCCCTCCTCCTGTCCATTGCTCGCCTAATAAATATTTTGCGTAATAAT
>CAZFQW010000356.1:0-4441 GCA_964521225.1 uncultured Roseobacteraceae bacterium | reverse complement strand
TTGAATTAGGATTATTAACCACAAAGTGTAAACTTTTTTCAGGACGAGACACTCTAACAAGTAAAGTTTCAATTTTAAAAAAAATGAAAGACGGCTTTATTGTCCAATAAAAAATTAATACAGGGGTGCAATATTGGGGTTGTTGAACCATTGCTTAAATAGCGCAACTTTTTCTCTACTTACAATCATTTCTTTTTCTGCTGGGGGTATTACGCCAATTTTTAGCGGGCTTTTAGAATAAACCACTATTTCATCTATTGCTTTGATGTTTACAATAAAACTTCGGTTTACTCTAAAGAATAGAGAAGGGTCGAGCATTTCTTGTAGCTGCTCCATTTTATAGTCAATAATAAATTTCCCTTTATTTATCGTAATTAAAAAGATATTACGTCTGTTTATAAGACTTCCGTAGCTTAAGAATTGTTTCAGAAAGTAACTCTAATTGGTTTTGAGCGGGTTTTGTTTTGGTTAGTTGTATATCCATAAAGATAAGGTATATCTGTTTTCGTGGAGTTTTAGCCATTCTATGGAGTTCTTCACACTTTTAAGCGGCGCTACTACTTCAAACCCTTCTTGGTAACGGTTTAGCAAAGCGGTTAAATGCTGTGCTGCAAGTTTTTCGGCCTCAATAATCAATACTCTCATTTTTTGATGGTTTGATGATGAAATGATAGAATATTGAATGCGAATTAGGGGTTAAAAAGACTATTGCAACCAAAAAAAACTGAGCAAAGATACTTTCTTTGTCATCTCGACCGTAGGAAGAGAACCATAACGTTTACTTGTCTTGTTTTTAGATTCTTCGCAAGCTCAGAAGGATACCAAAATTCATTTTTTAGGCTCAAAAAAGAAGGTTAAAGGCCTTGATCCACATACTTAGTGCAATTGCAAAATAACCATATCATTCGAAGAAGTATTTACCTTTTAGAAGTAAATGTTCAACGGCAGATTATTGAAGCACTTATTCCTAGTTTTTTACCTCACAAAATGATTCTTAATTTTGTTTGAGTACTCAGAAGAATTAATTAGTACTCTAATGCCTACTTTTCCTCTCTAAAATAAAGCTGATAGTAACTCAACTGTTTGTCTTCATCAAAACCCTTCTGCATATATTCTTGGCCTTTTCCGTGTATGTACAATTGAAAATTCTTATCTAATTTCAGGACACTTTTAAACTTCTTTTTTTCTTGTTTTACTGCTTTTTCAGCAATTTCGAAGTTGTCTTCTAAAACTACCTGTTTTGCTTCTTGAAACGTTTGCGAGTAATCTTGAAAAGCAGAAATTATTTCAGGTTCTTGCATCACCTCCTTTTCAAACTTACTGATTTCAAAAGTTTCGTTTTCTGTGAAAAAATCGGCGGAGCGATTTAGAAGCGTGGCTTGATCTTGTTTGCTGACTTCGGGTTTTTCAATGGCAATTTCTTTGGCAAAACCCCGGCACAAATCCATGTATTTTTGGGTGTAATAAAACTCGTCGGTTTTCTGTTCCAGGTGTAAAAAATCATCAATCCAATATTGTGCTTCGTTTTTCTTGTTTAGGTTATCGACCACACAAACTTTAAAGCCGCTGTCTCGCTCTGTGTTAAAAATAAGGCAGCCTTTATCGAGTTTTTTAATGTTTATGCCGTTGTCTTGCGCCACTTCAAAATGGCCTTGCGAAGGCATAATTCTTAGGAAAGTGTCTTTATTTTCAGACTTAAATATGCCAATAACATCGGCAACTTCGTCTTCGACCATACAGTTTTGAAATAGTACAATGTAAAGCTCCCCCATTTTAATTTGAGGGTGTTTTGAGGAAGCATACAAGTGTTTGGCAATGTTTATCGACTGTGCATGTAACTCTTCGGGGTTTTCAAAAACTTTTAAGGCATATTGGTAAACCTCGTTGAGCGAAAGGTCTGTTTCGTGTTTAAACTTATAGTAGTTCTCTTGCGTGGCAAAAGGATTCAATAAATAAGATTTCAGCACATCTTTCAATAAATCTTCTTTGAGAGGGGTTTCCTCGTTAGAGAGTTCTACTCCTTCTTCCCTAGAGATGTTTCCTACCTTATGGATTGCAATTTTTGCAAGGGACGTATGATTGAAATTTGGCATTAGTAAAAAGGACTATTCAAAAAGTTCGTTATCTCGTTCTAGTAATAAAATAGAATGTTGCGGCACTATATAATATTTTTCTCCGCCATACTGAATTTCAAAAGCGCTTTTTTGGAGAAAAATAGCCAAGTCGCCCTCTTTTACTTGTAGCGGCAGGTATTTCACTTCATCGTCTCGGTCTTTCCATGGTTCATCGTAATCGTCAGAGGGTTGAGGGATTGGGTAGCCCGGGCCTACTTTTATGACATACCCACTCTGTATTTTTTCCTTTTCTTGCACGCCAGGGGGAAGAAATAGACCGCTCTTTGTTTTTTCTTCTGGAGTTTTAGGTTTTATAAGCACCCGATCTCCTACTACAATCAAGTTTTTCAGCTTATTATCTTCTGTTACTATCATAATTGTATTTCAAATTTTAAAGTTTGTAAAAATAAGTAGAAACAGCTATTAAGTACTCAGGCAAAAGTAAATTGTATTTAATACGAGGTAATCATCTGGAAATGATATACTTTTTCTCTATTTCCTGTACTATCATGCTTAATAACTCGAATAACAACGTAGTAGAGGCATCAGCGATAGAGCGTTGTAATCAAAATGGGGTGTGGGGCGGTAAAAGCACTTCCTTATAAATTATTTGGGATAGTAACCAGAAAGGTTGTTCCTTCTCTTTCAGTAGAGTCTAGCTGAATGGTTCCTTTTAAAAAGTCAACTGCTTCTTTAACGATATATAATCCTAAACCAGAACCGTAGTTTGTGTCGGTTGCTCTGTAAAACATCTCAAATATTTTATCTTGATGCTCTTTGATGATACCAATACCATTATCGGCTATTTCAATTTTGGCGTGTTCTTTATTTACAGAAATTGAAATAGATAATTGATGTTGTTGTTTCCTTGGGCTTTTGAATTTGATGGCATTGGATAACAGGTTGTTAAGAATCATCTCTATTCTAACTAAGTCAGAAATAAAATCGACTTCACCCTGTTGGTGAATCTTTATAACTACATCAGCCTGATTGTGGTGTTCCAAATTATTGAGAATCTGCTGTATTACATTATTTAAATCAATACTTTTATAAGTTACTTCAAGTCTAGAATTCCTTGAGTAGTTAAGGATATCAAGTATAAATCGGTCGAGCTTATTTAAAGATTTTTCTTGTAGTTCGATATACTGCAACTGCGTTTCCCTATTTAATTCGTCTTTCAGTAATGAATTAAGCCCTAGCGTTGAAGTAAGCGGTGCTCTTAAATCGTGCGATACTCTATAAATGAAATTATCCAGCTCGTTATTTGCTTTTTTTAGTTCTTGGATAGTCTCAATTTGCTGTTGCTCAAATTCCTTCCTTTCCGTAATATCTCGTGAAACGGCGACCACAAATTTTTCATCTGTAATTTCATGGATACTTATAGAAACTTCTACTGGAAATAATTTACCAGTGCCTTTATGGAGGTTAACCCCTTCAAAAACAATCTTTCCAGCTTTTGAAACTTCGTCGATATGCTGTTTCCAGTCTTCTACGTTCTGAAACCCGCTTTCAAAGTCTTTTACATAAACCGAGTTTACCTCTTTTTTTTTTAACCCTAGCCGTTCAAGGGCCACTTTGTTGGCGTAAACCAATTTACCGGAAAGATCGCTTACTTGCAGCGCATCGTTGGCGTTATCCACGAAGCGTTCTAGTCTGGCTAAGCTTTCGTTGGCGGCTACTAAAGAACAGTTTTGTCGATCAACAATAGCTTTCTCTACATCAAATCTATCTCTCACTACTTGCATTAGGTAAATAATATACAAAGAGAAAAAAACCAAGGAAATAGAAATATCAATAAAACGCGTTAACCGTTCTTCGTAGGCTACTATAATTATTTCTGGGAAAAAGTACTCAGCAATGTACATTGACATGAAAACCATATTAGCGAGTAAAAGCCAAAAGATTCTTTCTTTTCTTGGAGTACATATTGTCAGCATTATTAAAATTGGTGCAGCTATTACTACGATACTCCCATCTGAACCGGCATTTGTAACCCACAAAAAACAATAGCTTAGGATGATAAGAACGATTATGAAAGACCGCATTCGGAGATACGCTTTATAGTTTTTGATCGCCAAGTAACTACCCAAAAAAACCACAGAGATAACTCCAGTACCTATACTAGTTACATATAGCTTGATAGCAGCGTTCGCAATTGTTGCTAAGAATGCTACGATAAAAGCGGCAAGGGTAACCTTTCTAAAAAGTGTATGGTCTAAAGACTCGTTCTCAGAGTCTTTTATTTTGAATGAAAAAAATGATAAGTCCAAATGATACTTCATTTATGTAAGAGCTTTACAAAAGTAATTATTAATTGATTTTTACCC
>CAZFQW010000355.1:0-4449 GCA_964521225.1 uncultured Roseobacteraceae bacterium | reverse complement strand
TCTTGTAAGTATATGGGAGGATTCTCTACTACTAGTGGTTGCACTATGGTATTTGATTCCGTAAACCCACGCATTTCTACTAGTTTTATTTCGAGCTGATAGCTTCCTGCCTCTAAATTGGGGAGGTATAGCACATTCCGGTTGGCATTCGCTTTTTGCCAATCGTCTTTTGCATTCAGCCTGTAATACACCTCGTAAGCTTGCGAAGAAAGGTTGTTTTTTACCTTTCTCCATCTTACCGCTAAATGGTTGCGATTGTATGCCAAAGGAATGGTTTGGCGAGTGAAGGAATACAAAGTATTTTCAAGGCTCGTTGCAGAAAAGTCATCTGACTGATGTATTTCAAGGTGGCTGAGTTCAATGGAAATTTCTAATTTTTCCCCTATTTGATGCGATGCAAAAGCGGTGAAACCATTAATTCCTCCGAAATACAAATTCCCCCTATTATCTTTTACTGCCGCTCCTAGATTATACTCTGGTAATGTGCCATCGTTTATATCAAAATATTCAAACTTTCCTTCTTTTGTATGAAGGCGAATGAGGTGTAAATCGGTACTAATCCAGAGGTATTCGTCCTCTAGTAACAAAGCGAGCAATCCTTCGTCAATAAGCCCTTCGTTGGGACCATAGCGGGTAATTTGCTGGTTTTGTAGGTTGAAATAATTCAGTCCTCCCCCGTAAGTTGCCACCCATAAATTCCCTTCCTCGTCGTGAATAATATCGCTGATGGTATTCATGCTTAGCGAATTTTCATCGTAAGGATTGTAAAGAAATCGTTCAAAAGTTTCATTTTCCTTATCGAAACGGTTAAGCCCTCCGTGCCGTGTTCCTAGCCATAAATACCTATCGGTTTCAGGTAAAATATCCCAAATCATGTTGGCACCAATCGAAGCGGAATCTTTAGGACTATGTCGGTATGTCTTAAAAGATTTCGTTTGCCATTCAAAGCGTTTGAGTCCGTTGTAAGTACCTGCCCACAGCACAGTATCTTTATCTTCGTAAAGGCACCAAAATTTATTATCTCCCCTTTTTGCTGTATCCGATGCGTTGTATCGAAAACCTTCTAGCTTATTTTTTTTTCTATCGTAATAATGAAGGCTATTCTCTGCACCAATCCATAGACCGCCTCTTTTGCTAGGGATAATTTCGTAAACATCGGGGTCCGAAAAATACTGATGCTGCACTGGGGTCCACTCATCGACTCTGTTGCTATCGAAATGCTTGGTAACACTCCATCCATTCTCGCTGTTCTGCCTTAGCTGATACAGACCCATGCCTTGTGAACCACCAACCCAAAGGTTGCTATCTTGGTCGAAGTTGAGTACCCACACTTTGTTATTTTCTAAAAAATTATGGAAGCCTACTGCCTGATTGTTGCACAAAAACACTCCTCCTCCTATTGTTCCTAGCCATATTTGCCCTATGTTATCTTGCAGTACACACGAAATAGTAGGGGGCAAATTGCTTAGGGAACTTTGGTGTAGGTATTTTTTTAATTCTTGCGTTTCTTGGTTAAAAAAATAAAGTTCATTCTCGTTGCTTACCAACCAAAGGAGGGGGGTATTTGCAAGCGTAATTAATTGGCCAAAAGAAGTTCTGATATTTTTCTCAAGTACCTCTTTTCGGTGTGTGCTCAAGTTATAGGTTATAATTTCTCCCTTACAAGTAAAAATCAGGCTTCCCTGCTGCAATGCGATACCTCCTATTGCTCCTGAGTGAACAGGAAGTATATCTGGAAGTGGGTTGCGTCCGTCGTTACTCAGCGTAAATAAACCTTCTGATGAGGCTATGTAAATCTGATTATCCGACAGAAGTATTTCATTAATTTCTATGTCTTTAAACACCGCTATACTTTCTAGTGAATTAGTATTTTGATTCCACAAAAAAAGCCCGTTTTGGGTGGTAGCCAACAAAAATGAGTTGCTATCTTTCAGTTGAAAAATATGAGAAGTTTTTTGGATAGTACTTTCATAAGGAAGTAAAAACCGCTGGAAACGATGGGTAGTAGTATTGTAGCAATCCAGTTTATTTTTACCGCTTGCCACCCAAATATTCCCTGAACCGTCTTCGTGAAGTGCCGTAATAAAATTATCGGAAATTGAGGTTGAATCGCCTATAACGTGCCTAAACGATTTCCACTCAAAAGTATAGCCATTATATCTGTTTAAACCATTCTGCGTACCCAACCACACATACCCATTATTGTCAGCTAGTAGGCACTTTACAATATTTTGCGATAAGCCATCTAAAGTAGTGTACTGTTTAAAACTAGGATTTACCCATACCTGTGCCAACACTGCTGTGTTCCAGCAGATAGCTATTAGAAGGCTCGGTATTTTGTTGTTTAAACTCATGGATTGCGCAGCTTTAGGCGAGTAAAATTGAAAAATTAATGCGGTAAGAATAAGGTCTTTGGTACTTGTTATTGTCCCTTATAATTCATAAGTAGTATCGAAACAGTTTTCTTTCCGCATCATTATCGCTAGTTTTACTCTGTTAGAAGCACCGCTTAATGCTAGCATAACATTAAGCTCATTTTTAATGGTACTCGTTGCAAGTCCTAAGCGGTTGGCAATCTCAGCGTTTGTCAATCCTTCTTCGTCAATTAATTTTGTAATCTGAATTTGTCTGTTCGTAAATTGATTGCAAAATGTACTCATAATGATTTTGGTTTTGAGGTCGTATATAAAACTTTCCCAAACCAATAGAATTAAAAGGAAAAAAGGCCTTTTTGGGGGGAGGACAAAAAGTGGACAAATTAAAAAACCCTTCTTAAAAGTTATTTAAGAAGGGTTTTGAGTAATTTTGAAATCGATGCTATTTAAGTGTTTTTACCCAATTGTCTAATTCTCTAGCCGAAGAAAGGTCAAACCTTTTACTCAATCGCTGCCGTAGTTTGGTCATTGCATCTAATGAAATTTCGTTCATTGCCTCTCGTGCTTCACTTTTTGATGCCCCTAGTCTGATGAGCATAAATAGCTCTTTTTCTCTCGGTGTGATGTCGGGAAAATGATGAATAACTTCTTCCATTAATTTAGGATAGGCTTCTTCAAATTTCTTTTCAAAATTAGCTTTGGAAATAGGCTCTCCAAACTTAACTTTTTCAATTTCAAGTCTGCTGATATTTTCTTTTTGTGCCTGTATTTGCTCTGCCACACGGTCAGTCAGGACACCTGCCGTATTTACGATAGCCATTACTTGGTCGTAGTCGGGTAGATTTTTAAACCTTTCTAAGTCGGGATTTTCCCTTTCTGGAATTTTGTCTATATTCAGTTGTTCTCTCCAATTGCGCAATTGCTCCGAAGAAGCCTGCAATTCTTCGTTGTACTGTTTCAGTTCTTCTTGAAGAATAATGAGTTTATCTTGCTGATGTTTGGCATTGGCTAATTGCTCTTCTATTTCTTCTATTCGGTCGTTTTGTAGTTCTAATACAGCATCCTGAGTTTCCTTTTCTTTCCGAACTAAGCGGTTTCTGTAGATAAAAAATACCAGACCCGCCAATAAAATGCCTCCAATTGCCAACGCAAGGAAAATGGTGTTTCGCTGTTGTAGTTGTTGGGTAAGATTTTGTTGTTCTAACCGGGCAATATCTGCTTCTTTCTTTTCGGTTTCGTATTTGGTTTCGAGTTCTGTAATTGCTTTTTGTTTCGATTCATTTAGAAGAGAGTCTTTTGCTTCAATATATTTAGCGATATAAAAGAAACTTGAATCGTATTGATTACTCATCCTAAATGTTTCTCCAATTGATTCATAACAACTAATTAGTAATTCTAAACTTTCATCTTTAACAGCTAAAACTTGTGCTTTTCTGTTATACTCAAAAGCTTTTTCATAATTTCCCATTAGGCTATATACATTAGCTATATTAACAAAACTAGTTCCTAATAAGTATTCTCTTTTTTTGTCTAGTTTTATTTTCAATGCGTTGTTCAAATAAACTAAGGCGCTGTCTAAATTATTTTTCTCCTTGTATATAATACCAATGTTATTGTAGCATCTCGCTATACCAATTAAGCTTAAGTTGTTTTTTTTGCGTATTTCTAAAGAAATAAGGTATTGATGAAGAGCACTATCATAATAAGCTTTTAGATTATTGTAAGTGCCAATATTTTCAAGTCTTGCCCCATAGTTTAAGTGCAAAGTAGCCTTAATAGATGGCTTATTCAAATTCTCTGAATATTCGATGGCTCTTCTATGATACTCCAAAGACTTTGGATACTCATGTAATATACCATATACTCTTGCAAGGTTATTTAAAGTACCAACAATAAAAAGCAAATTATCAGAATAGCTTTTATCCAAAGTTTCAGAAAAAGAAAGGTTTTTCAAAAAAAGATTAACAGAAGCCTCTAAGTCACCTTTGTCTCTGTAAAGATTACCTAAGTTATTTCTTAATGAGCCTGTATAGAATTTAGTGTATAAGGGAGATTACAAATTTTTTGAATGATT
>CAZFQW010000354.1:0-4455 GCA_964521225.1 uncultured Roseobacteraceae bacterium | reverse complement strand
GCTCTTTAAATTTCTTATTTTCAAATGCTTACAAAAACTTAAACATGCTCTTATTGGCATTCAATATAAATACTGAGCATTTGAGGGTTTATGTCAGAGCTTTTAAAGCAGAAAAATCTCTTGAAGTGTGGGTTAAAAACGAAGGGGATAGTATATTTCAATTATTGCGAGACTACCAAGTTTGTGAAACTTCTGGAGAAATTGGCCTTAAAAGAAGGCAAGGCGGCTATGAAATTCCCGAGGGGTTTTATCACATTGACCGATTTAATCCTTTTAGTAATTTTTATTTGTTGTATCAAGCTTTTAAAAGCTATTTATTTGCCGTTCTATACCTATCGAACCAAGCTACCGTATGAGCTATTTTAGTAATTAAATTACTAGGCCTGTTAGCAATTCCGTGGCTTGCTCCAGGTATTTCCACCAATACCGTTTCAATTTTTCTGAGTTTTAAAGCGTGGTATAGTTGTTTCGCTTCGCTTGGGGGAGTACGGAGGTCGTTCATTCCGACCATTACCATGGTTGGCGTTTGGATATCCCCTACCAACGAAAGCGGCGAAAATCTCCAGTAGTTCTCAAAATTTTCCCAAGGTTGGCCGGGATAGCGCGAATTAGCATAACCGTAATAGTTATCGGCTACAAGTGTTTTGCTGATCCAGTTCATCACAGGTTTTGCTACTACGGCGGCTTCAAATCGGTTGTTTTTACCAATCATCCATGCCGACATAATTCCGCCTGCACTACCTCCTGTAACAAAGAGTTGGTCTTCGTGGGCAATGCCTTTTTTAATACAAAAATCCACGCCGTCCATCACATCGTTATAGTCTTGTCCGGGGTAATTGTTGTAAAGCAAGTTGCCAAACTCTTCGCCATAGCTTGTGCTGCCTCTAGGGTTGGGATAAAACACGATATAGCCTGCCGAGGCATATAACTGCATTTCAACAGAAAAACGGTCGCCATAGTTTAAAATAGGACCTCCGTGGTTTTCTACCATAAACGGATATTTTTTAGAGGCATCGTAGTTAGGCGGATACACCACCCACCCTTGCAAATTGCGCTGATCGTAGGTCGATTTATAGTTTACTTCCTCTACTTTACCCAAAGTTTTGTAGTTCAATAAAGCATCGTTAAGGCTTGTTATTTTTGAGGGTTCTTTGCCTTTAGCGGCTAAAACAGCTAATTCAGCAGGGTACTCTGGGCGGCTATGTGTATAGGCAATTGTTCCATTTTTAGCCACGCTAAAAGAGCCGCTTCCATAAGGTCGTCCTAGTGTAGTGCCACCCATATTATCGGCGAGCTTTGTTACCTTTCCTTTTAAGGTGATATGGGCTACTTTGCTATTTCCTTTGTCGTCGTAAGTAAAATATAAACCGGTGTTTTCGGCATCCCATATAACGTTAGAAACGCTGCGGTCTAAGTTGTCTGAAATTGACTTTTGGTTACTACCATCAGCATTCATGACATGTAACTTACCTACTTGGTAGGCTTGAACTTTGTCTTCAAAGCCAATGTAGGCAATGTATTTTCCATTGGGCGAAACGAGCGGGCTGTTATCGGGCCCTTTGCGATTGGTTAAGCTTGTAATTGTACCTGTTTCAACCTCCACAGCGTAAATTTCGCTGTTTCGGAAATCGTACTCCCAATCTGCGTTTCTGTTTCCAGAAAAATAGATTTTTGAACCATCGGCAGACCAACTCAACTGGCCTCTATGTTGGAAATCGCCAGAGGTAATTTGGCGAGGCGCACCACCTAAAGCAGGCATAACAAAAATATGATTGAAACCGGGGGGAATATATCCTCTGCCATCGGCTTCGTGCTTTAAGCGGTCGGTAATTCTTGGCGATTGTGCCCAGTTGGCTCCTTTAGGGCGAGGAGGCATTTTAGCAATTACAGGGGCCGCTTTTTCTACATTCATCGAAAAAGCAATTTGTTTTCCGTCGGGCGACCACGTTATGCTGCTTGGGCTAAAAGGAAGCTGCGTGAGTTTTGCAATTTTTCCGCTTGCTACCCAATACATAAAAATTTCTGAACCTTCGCCGTTGGTACTGCTCGAAAAGATAATTCTATCGCCCAAAGGAGACCATTGCGGACCCGATTCGCTCCCCTCTCGTGTACTTAGTTTCTGATGCTGCGAACCATCTGTTTTAATCATCCATAAGTTCCCCACGGAGCGGTCTTTCATAATATCGAAACCCATCCGACGGTAAACTATCCAATCGCCATTAGGAGAAATTTGTGGGTATGAAACGTATTGCAAGTTGAAAACATCGAGATACGAAAAATCAGATTTTTGGGCGTAGGCAGAAAAAACGCTTACTATTGATAGTAGTAGAATTGTAATAATACGTTTCATAATAATTATGTTTGATGATTATTCCTAACTTAACAAATTGCCTCTGCGGTTGCAAATATTCTGCTTGTGCAGGGCAATTAAATAAAAACTATCATTGGTCATTTTATGGATAAATTAAAAATTGGAGTATAAAAACCCCCGGTTTTCAAAATTTGCCTGAATTAACCAATATGAAAACGCCTTTGCGGTTTTGGTCGGGTACTAAAGAAAAGGTAATGTTAAAGTACTCTACTGCAAAGTATGAGGTCTTTAAATGGCATACGCCTGAGCGATTAAATTCATTTATTCAAAAAATAAATGAGAGAAAACGCTTTGAAAAGGTCTATCAATAATATTTCCCTGTTTTCATATCTCTTTTAATAGCCTTCGGAGATTTCACAATGCCATGCATTGCTATGTAAACACCCTTTTCTTTTAAATTAGCCGTAGCAATAGCACAGCCCATATTTACCGCAGCATCTGAATTAGTGAACCGCTCCGGCCGCATTGCCCCTGTGATAACAATTAATTTAGTAGCTGTTTTATTCTCTAAATAAATTGCTGTTGCTATCATTGTATCTGTTCCGTGAGTGATAATAAATTTATTTTCTGGACGGCTTTTTATAAGTTCTGAAAGCGACTGCCTGTCTTGCTCTGTAATTTCCAGGCTGTCTTTTTGGAAAGCGGTGATTACCTCGTACTCAAAAGAGGGGTTTAACTTTTCTAAAACTCGGATGGTGGCAGGTTCTCCAAACTCAAAAGCCCAGCCTTTAGTGGTATGTGAGTAATCTTTGTCGATAGTGCCTCCTGTTTGGATAAAAACAATTTTCATAGGAAAGTATTCGAAATAATATCATTTTAACGTGCAACCCTCCCCAAATTCATTCTGCGAATGATTTGTCCATCGAAAGAAACGAGAGTATCTAATCTTAGTGCAGTTTTATGATCGAGTAAAGTAAACTCTTCTCCATTTTTAGCCTATAAATCCTTCACTTTTGTGGAGGTACTTACTAATATTTTTTTATCGTTGTAATATTCGATTTTTACCTCTTTTTTTTTGAGGGGAGATTATCAGCTATAAAATTCATTTTAAATACTTTGTGATAATCAATACTGATTGCACGCTTACTTACTCTTATATTTCTCCCAAGGTTTTCCTTCTTGTTTTGCCTTCCCATTAAAGGAAGGGTTAGGCGAGGAATCTACAAATAGCATTTTCCCTTTAAAAAGCCTCCCATCAGTTAAATAGAATTTATCTTTTTCTACAACTTCTACCATAATTTCGGTTACAATTCCAATTTCATCGAAGTGTTTTACAACTTTTGATTTATGCGCAAAATTCTTAAATAAAAAGGTTTCAGTATTTTTTTCATCAGAAATTCTTTGATAATTAAATGTTCCTCCTTCAATTTTGTAAGAAAACCTCGATTCTAACACAATAGTACAATTCGTAATTTTATGGTAGCGGCTAAAGGCATTTAACAATAAGGTCGCATTTTTAAGCGTGGGGATATTCTCGCCTGAAAGTGTGATTCTTTTAGGTTCTGAGGGTACTACCCACCCATTGGCAACTCTAATTCCTGCAATTCCTTCTAGAGTTAAACTTTTAGGAACAATAGAGAGCTTTGCGTTCACACTCGAAATTTCTAACCCTCGGTGCATGGGCATTTCCGATAAACAAAAGCCCGAAAGACCATCGGCATTGTTAAACCTTATCACGTCGGTTTTTGTGTTCCACTCTGCTTGCGAGAAATCTGCCTTCCAACTGTGATAGGGGAAATAAAAGGACATTTGATAGGTGTTTTTTTGCCTTTGAAGAAGAATAATCCCTTCTTGTTTCACTTCTTTAATTACTTGGTAGGCAACAAGAAGCGTGTCTTTCGTTTTGGGATGTAGAATGGCGACATCTTCCAGTTTTTGTTGGGCGTTTACCTTATGGTTTTGCCAACTCAAAACGATAAGTATTAAAAGCATTAAATTACGCTTCATTGTATTTATATTAAAAAATAAAGCAAGGCGGTTTATACTTGCTAAATGTGAACGGTAGGTGCGCTTCATTTTAATCCTATTAAATTTAGAGCATGTTTAAAAATTTAATTTCTTAAAAACGAATTATCATAAAATAA
>CAZFQW010000353.1:0-4475 GCA_964521225.1 uncultured Roseobacteraceae bacterium | reverse complement strand
TTTTTCATTGATATTATCTTTCTTCACTTTTTTATGCACCCAGCTATTTAACTTAGAGAGGTTCGCTACGGCTCTGTTAACAAAAAAATCATATTTTCCCTCTATCTCTTCAACTCTTTGGTGGCTCGCCCTAATGTTGCTGAGTTCTAATTTCTCTGAAACATCTAAAACAACCTTCAACTTCTTCCCTATTGAGTCTACCAAGTGGAAGTCAACTTCAGGATACATAATTGCCAAGGGAATGCCCGGAAAACCACCCCCGGTACCAATATCCATTACTTTAGTGCCTTCTTTAAATTGAATAATTTTGGCAATCGCCAACGAATGGAGAATATGTCTTTCGTAAATATTATCAATATCCTTCCTAGAAATTAGGTTGATTTTAGCGTTCCACTCGCTGTAAAGTGGCAATAGCATCGAGAATTGCCTTTTCTGCTCATTGTTTAAATGAGGGAAATATTTTAGAAGAATATCCATACTAAGCAGTAGTGCTAATTTAAATTAAGAGAAACTACCTCATAATTAAGTGCTTATGAAAAACAAGTTATATGCCGTGCTTAGAGTTTTTGGCAATATCGTACAGAAGCTCTCGAGCCCTATGAAGTTGTGCTTTTACTGTGCCTAGAGGGGCTTCAATTTCTTTGGCAATTTCGTCGTAAGATAATTCATCAAAATAGCGGAGTTGCACTAAGCGTCTGTATTTTGCAGGCAGCAGTTCTACAAACTCTCTTACAATCATTATTTTTTGTTGCTTAATCGCTAAATCTTGAGGGTTCAAGTTTTTATCTTTAATGTCAATTGACATTGAATCGCCATCACTGCTCTTTATTTGGGTATTTATGCTGTAGGTTTCCAGTTTCTTCTTCCTAAGAAAATCGATACAGTTATTGGTTGCTACCCTAAAAAGCCAAGTGCTAAACGTATAATCTTTTTTAAATTTTGTCAGATTTTTGAAGGCTTTGGCAAAAGCTTCTATGGTTAAGTCTTCGGCATCATCTACATTCCGAACCATCTTTAAAATAGTGTGATAAACCGATTTCCGATAACGCGACATCAATTGTGCATACGCTTGTTCGTCGCCCTCAAGGGCTGCATCAATTAATTTAAAATCTTCTAATGCTTTAGCAGAAAAATTCTTTTTTAACTCCATTTTGTGTTTTTTGCGAACCACGAAACAACCCCTATAATCACTAAATATAAAGTGTGGATAAAATCAAGAATGAAAAATAATTTTGAGTTTATATCAAACTTTAATTTTTGAGCTATTAATTTCATAATCAAATTTAAACTAATAATTCTCAGGAAAAAAAGTATTAGCACTAAGTATAAATGCTGAACCTGAATAATTAGTGTAATAAATATTAGCCAAAATAGTATTTGAGAAAAAACTAGTGTCCCTAAAAAAAACTTATTCTTGCCCGAGTAGTGCTTACTTGCGCTTAAATGCCTTACTTTCTGTAAATACCAGCTCTTAAAGGTGCGTTTAGGGTTAGAAATGGTTTGAGAAGATTCCGACCAAACTATTTCGGTATTCTCTTTTGTGGCTAAACGGTTTATCATTAAATCATCATCGCCCCCTATCTGAGATTTCAGGGAATCGTAGCCTACTCTAAGGAAAGAAGCTTTTCGGTAAGCTAAATTTCTTCCCACAGCCATGTAAGGCACACCTGTTAGCGCAAAACTTAAATACTGTGTGGCAGTCAGCAGTGTTTCAAACTGAATAAATGTGTTTAAAAAGCCTTTTTCGGCAATGTATTGCCCCACTCCTAAAACTACTTCTGTTTTAGGATTAAAAGTATTTGTTATTTCTTGAATCCAATGGTTTGACGCAGTGAAACAATCGGCATCGGTCAATAATAGTATTTCCCCTTTTGCTTGTTCTATGCCTTTGGTGAGGGCGAATTTTTTCCCATCCCAGCCTTTAGGCAATTCTTGAATGGATATTATTTTTAGTTGAGAGAATTTTTTTTGTTCATTTTGAAGGTAATCGAGCGTGTTGTCTGTTGAACGGTCATTCACCACAATTACCTCGTATGTTCCTGCATATTGCTGCCTTTTCAAAGATTTTATTAGCTGCGGAAGATTTTTCGCCTCGTTTCTAGCAGCTATTACTACGGTTACCGAGTTCGAGGCATTTTCTTTAGAATTACAAGAGTGCTTTACCAATTTTCTGGCTGCAACCAACCAAAAGCAAAGTTGCAATCCTGTAGAACAAGCGAGTATAATTAATAAAAAATCATTCATAGAAAGATAAAATAAAACCTGCTAAAATCTAAGTTCTAGCAGGTTTATGATTTTGAGAAGTCTCAAAAAAATTGAATTTATTACAACATTCTATTAATTAAATCTTCTACAGAGATATTCTCAGCTTCGGCTTTAAAATTCCGCACAATTCTATGACGTAAAATTGGAATTGCTACCTGCTGTACATCTTCAATATCAGGCGAATATTTGCCATTTAGTAAAGCGTTACACTTTGCTGCTAAAATTAAGTTCTGAGAAGCACGAGGCCCTGCGCCCCATTCTAAAAACTGTTTGGCATCTTCTGAAGCTTTTTCGCCATTCGGCCTGGTTTTATTCGAGAGATGCACCGCATACTCAATCACATTATCGGGCACGGGCACTTTTCTTACCAAGTTTTGATAATAGCTAATTTCTTCGGGACTAAGAATAATATCTAGGGTAGCTTTCTTATCGGTAGTAGTGCTTTTTACAATGGCAACTTCTTCTTCATAACTAGGGTAATCTAGTTTGATGTTGAACATAAAACGGTCGAGCTGAGCTTCCGGTAAAGGGTATGTACCTTCTTGTTCTATCGGGTTTTGTGTTGCTAACACAAAGAAAGGCCTATCGAGTTTAAAATGCTTTCCCGCTATGGTAACCGAACCTTCTTGCATTGCTTCGAGCAGGGCTGCTTGCGTTTTAGGGGGGGTACGATTGATCTCGTCGGCAAGGATAATATTGGCAAATATTGGCCCTTTGATAAACTGGAAATTTCTATCCTTATCTAAGGTTTCACTTCCTAATATATCCGATGGCATTAGGTCAGGAGTAAACTGAATTCTATTGAAATTGAGGTGTAAAACGGAAGATATTGTTTGGATGAGCAAGGTTTTAGCAAGACCGGGTACTCCTACCAAGAGGCAATGACCTTGACAAAAAATAGAGGTTAAAACAAGGTTAACTACTTCATCTTGACCTATAATAACCTTAGAAATTTCTTTTTTAAGTCGCTGATGAGATTCAAAAAGTGCGTCAGCGGCTTCTTTATCGGAACTGAAATTTACGGACATTCGCAATTATTTTGCTGGTTTTGTATTGATTTTCTTTATGCGGGCTACAAATATAAGAGCCTCTCTGTAATATAAAACCTATGTTACATAAGAGGCTGTTATATTTTTGCTAAAAAAATGGGCTAAAGTTGTTCTTTTAAAACATCACAGCCCGAATAAGATTCATTAATATCTATAAAGACCTCCTTTATGGCTTTTTCAATCCATTTACTTATTGCCTCATTTCTTTGAGAACCTACTGTCATCATGTAGAGTTTTTGGTAATCGTCTTTAAGATTGGCATAATGAGGAGGTCGGTAGCTTTTGTAATACAAGAGCCTCACCGCTTCTTTACCGTCTTCTGCTCTAAAAGGAAGAGGCCTAGAAATATTTCCTATTTGCATTGTATCGACGGTAAAGAAAACTACTGGATCCAAATTATCGGTGGAAACCAAGGCACTTCCCGTATTATTATCTTTAAAGAAACCGGCATTTTCTCTAGTATTTTTATCGTCTGAGAACTCTTTAACGGCAAAATCGAAGGTGATACTATCCATCAGAATTTTATTTCTCAAACTGTCGAGCTTAACTTTGGCTCTCTCTAAATCGTTTGGAGTAGATTTAGGGCGCATCAAAATATGGCGAGATTTAAACTGATTTCCCCTTCTTTCTAATAATTGAATTAGGTGATACCCAAATTCTGATTTAATAGGGTCTGCAATTTCTCCCGGCTCTATGCTAAGGGCTACGGCTTCAAACTCTGAAACTAGCTCTCCCCTACCGTGCCATCCTAGATCGCCCCCTTTTGAAGCCGAACCATAGTCTTCAGAATTCTGCCTGGCAAGTTTGGCAAAATCAGCTCCATTCAAAATTTCGTGTTTGAGGCTAAGCAGTTTATTCTTTGTTTTTTCCTCTTCCGACTTACTTACATCAGGGTATTTAACGATTTGCCCTACTTCAACCTCAGCAGATAAAAACGGGATACTATCTTTAGGAACCATGTTGAAGAATCGCTTTACTTGCGAAGGTGTTACCGTTACTTCGTTGGTAATATCCATTTGCATGCGCTGAACTGTTAGCTGTTCTTGGATTTGGTCTCTCAGTTCATCTCTCAGCTCGGTCATGGTTTTGCCAAGGGTTTGCTCCATTTTTTCTCGTGAGCCGAACTGAGAAAGGAAATACTGCATTCTACGGTCCATTTCA
>CAZFQW010000352.1:0-4485 GCA_964521225.1 uncultured Roseobacteraceae bacterium | reverse complement strand
AAAAATCATTATTTGAAACCAAAGACCATCAAAAAATACCCTCTCAATGCCAAAACTGGTAACGCTTAGGCAAATCTAGTCCTGAACTCACCTTAAAAATTAATTAGCGTATGTCAGCAGAACTTACTCTAGAATTAATAGATCAGCTTAAAGAAGCAGTTGAAACACGGGATAAACGATTCATTATTGGTGCGCTTCAAAATGAACACGCCGTTGATATTGCCGAAATTCTCGATAATTTAGATACAGATTCCTGTAAATATATTTTTACACTTCTCCCCGATCAGCTTTGCGCCGATGTTCTTAGCCAACTCGAAGATGATACCCGCAGAGATTTTCTAAAAGTTTTTTCCTCTAAGGAAATAGCCCACTTTATGGACTATACAGACTCTGACGATGCCGCCGATATTCTGAATGGGCAACCTGTGAAAGTTCGAGAAGAGGCATTGGCACTGATGAATCATCGGGAAAAGTCGAACCAAATTATTGATCTCCTCCACTACGAAGACGACTGCGCCGGAGGCTTAATGGCAACAGAACTTGTAAAAGCAAATATCAATTGGAGCGTAAAACAGTGTATTGAGGAAATTAGAAGACAGGCAGAACGGGTAGAGAAAGTTTTGACCGTTTATGTGGTTGACGACACCGAAATTTTACTAGGCAGGGTATCGCTTAAAAAACTCATTCTTTCGCACGACGACACCTTAGTGAAAGATATCTACTCACGCAAAATCCCGACAGTACAGACTTATTATGAAGAAGAACAAGTCGTAGAAATTATGCAAAAATACGATATGGAAGCACTGCCGGTGGTAAATGTGCAAGGGCGATTATTAGGAAGAATTACCATTGATGACGTAATCGATGTAATCACAGAACAGGCAGAACTCGATCGACAAATTATGTCGGGTATTTCCGAAGATATTGAAGCAGATGATAGCGTATGGATGCTTTCCCGTGCCCGTTTGCCTTGGTTAATTATTGGAATGATTGGCGGACTTTTGGGAGCACGATTTATCGGGTTTTTTGAGGAGGATTTAACGCTTGTTCCCGCCATGGCATTTTTTATCCCCCTTATTACAGCCACTGGAGGCAATGTAGGCATCCAATCTTCAACCATTGTTGTGCAGGCGTTGGCAAATTCTTCCACAATGATGCTAAGCACCTATCAGCGGTTACTAAAAGTGATTTTAGTGGCAGTTCTTAACGGGGTAGTTATTGCCAGTTTGGTATTTTGTTTTAATCTGTTTTTTGCAAATTTCCACTTAGCACTTGTAGTTTCTGTTGCCTTATTTAGTGTAGTGATGTTAGCCTCTTTAACAGGAACAATTACCCCCATTATTCTCGATAAAATCAATATTAACCCAGCCTTAGCTTCGGGCCCTTTTATCACCACCACAAACGATTTATTGGGCTTAGCCATCTATTTTTCCGTGGCACACTTATTATTTTAAACAATTTTTTTTCGAAATTATAAATAGAATTCTTAGTAGCCAGTAATTCAGTTAGTAGTAGCTGACTACGAGCCGTTGATTACGGAATTACAAGGCATTTTCATAAAAATGATTTGCTCAAACAACAGATTGCCATTTCTCTATAATAACACACTTCCTCTCTAAACTGTGTAAGAGCATGTTTAAAAATTTAATTTCTTAAAAATGAATTATCACAAAATAATAATTTGTGTAACGTTGTTTTGGCATTTGTTCATTTTTCCTTGATGAAAAACGAACCGCAGCGGCGGCGGTCAAAAAATCAAGAAAATCCAAAGCTTCTACCCTTCATACCCGCCCTGACCCCCCACTGGATTTTTGTGCCTGCGCTCTTTAAATTTCTTATTTTCAAATGCTTACAAAAACTTAAACATGCTCTAAATTCGTTTTCATAAGAACCGTCCCATTCATATTCTTTTTCGTACTCATCTTTTGACCTCTCAAAACGTTCGATAATTTCTTTATCTAACCATTTTACTTTTTCACCATTTATAGAGCGCTCGTTGGATTCACTAAGTTCTTCAACTAAAATTGTTCTGAAAGCACTTAACTTGATTTTCTTTTTCTTTTTAGACTCATCTCTTAGAAGAAACTCATTCTTACGTTCTTACAAGAGTCTTACAAAAGTTCTTCGGGCGTTAACCTCTTTCCCATAAGCAGCAAAATGTTTAAGCCGTAAAATAAAAAAGGAGTTACATTTCACTGTAACTCCTTAATTTTCAATGCGGAACGGACGGGACTCGAACCCGCGACCCCCTGCGTGACAGGCAGGTATTCTAACCAGCTGAACTACCGCTCCTTAAATAACTTTTAGTATTGCTTAAATGCCCTATCTGAAAAGCGATGCAAACATACAGCGATGTTTATTCTCTTGCAAGTGCGAAGGGAAAATATTTCATAAAAAAAGAGGGTGAAAACCCTCTTTTTAAAGCAATATGTTGATAATCAGAAAAATAAACCTTCAAAAAAAAATTACTTTTTTCTGATTTGCAGTGTTTTTTGTTCGGCCATTTTTACGGCTTCGTAAGCATTAATAATTCCTCCTGTTTTTGAGAGGCTGTTAAAGGGAGTGTTTCCGCCTCCGGGCTTGTTTACGTCGTCGTCGTACTTAATTGCCGATTGCACCAAAATATCTTTTACATCTGCGGCTGAAAGCTCAGGGTAATAAGACATTAGCAAAGCGGCTACTCCTGATACCACAGGTGCTGCCATGCTAGTGCCACTGTTTTCTTTGTACTCGCTTCCTGGGATGCTTGAGAAAATATCTACACCGGGAGCAAAAATATCTACTTTGGTTTTTCCGTAGTTTGAAAAACTCGCCACAAAATTATTGTCGGTTACCCACGAAGAAGCTCCAATTTCTAACCAGTTTTGTGCTTCTTTTTTCTTTCCTTCAAACGTTGCAGTGGGGAAATTTGCTGTTTCGTCTATGTTTTCTGCGTCGTTACCGGCAGCATGTATAATCAGCACACCTTTTTTTTGTGCATATTTCACCGCTTTATCTACAACCACTTTGCTAGGCGAATAAGACTTTCCGAAACTCATATTAATAATTTTAGCACCGTTATCAACGGCATAATAGATGGCATTGGCAATATCTTTGTCTCTTTCGTCGCCGTTAGGTACTGCTCTTAGTGCCATAATTCTCACATTATCGGCAACGCCACCAATTCCGAGTTCGTTATCTCTATTGGCACCGATAATACCCGCAACGTGCGTCCCATGCTCTGCATCGGGGCCTTCTACATCGGGGTTACCATAAAATTTTTCTTTTTTATCCTCGAAATTATCGCCTACAATAGTTCTTGGTTCAAAGTCGGTGTTGTATCCATACTCAATACCTTCGGTATAATAATTTATGATTTCCTTAAACTGATTTTCATCAATTCCATTACTAAAAGCATAGTTAAGTAACTGAACGGCTCCCTGAATTTTTGGATCTTCTGAATTAACATTTTTAATGTTTTCGGCAGTAACTTCATCTACTTCAAGATAGATTTTCATCAGTTTAATTGCTTTGTTATAGTTATCTTGGAATGTTTCTATGTTAGATAGCGTCTCTCTATATTGCTTCACATTATCAAGAAAATCCTCTTTTACTTTTGTATAGTAGTTAAACTCTTCTTTCTCTTTTTTAGAGACATTGTTCAAGGTTTTACCCTTGTATTTTGCATGCAATCTTTTGTATTCACGGGTAATTTCGTAGGTATCATGCCCTACATGAGAGCCATCTTTACCACCAATGAAATTCCAGCCGAAAACATCATCTATATACCCATTTCCGTCGTCGTCTATTCCGTTGCCTACTATTTCGTTTGTATTTACCCAAATTTTACCTTCTAAATCTTCATGCTCTATATCAATCCCGGAGTCGATAACAGCGACTACCACTGTTTTTGAAGACTTATTACTTAAAATTTCTTTGTAAGCTTTTTCGGTGCTTATTCCTCTTACGTTATCGGTTTCTAAGTCGAGGTTAAACCAGTTTAGCGGTGCTTTTAGTTTTTTTGTTGAATCATTGAAAAAAGTGTGGTTTTTGTTATAAGGGCTGTTGGCACTTGCCATCTGTAGGGTGAAGACGAGTAAGAAGCCCAATACATTCATTTTCTTCAAAATCATATTATAAAGTATTTAAGTTGTGTTTTTAATAAATTTGTATTTTAAATAAAATCATTAGTTCATCATTATTTTAGTACATAACAATACGGTTACAATTATGTAACAGCAACTTTACAGAATTTTGCTTACGTTTCACATTTTTTTTATTTGAAGCGTCTTTTGTTAGGATGATTGGTTTTGGTGGTGCTACTTAATTAACTTCCTGTTTTAACTTGGTAATTCCAGTAAAAAGATGGGTACCGATACGATGACAGATGATATAGATAGGAGTGTTTACTGTTGCGATGTACTCAGTGAAATGCAGTACTACTCCTACGATTAGGAGTAGTAGTTGAAGCAGTATTGCTAGGATGCTGTTCGTTTTAATAGCGCA
>CAZFQW010000351.1:0-4491 GCA_964521225.1 uncultured Roseobacteraceae bacterium | reverse complement strand
AATTGGAAAAACAACTGTTACGTGAGTTTTGCAGGAGTTTATTAGATAATCGTAGCACGACTAAACTATTGAGAAAACGCATTTAATTCTTCCCTTTTAAAAAAGCTTTTCCTTTTTCTAAACTATTATCAATTTGTTGGGCAACTTCACCTATCGAATTTTTTTGTTCGGTAAGATATTTTTTCGCTTCTTCTTCGGGCGTTTCTTCTGAAGGTGATTCGTAGTTACGCATCCAATTCATCATGGCTTCTTCAGCATCGGCTAGAGCTTGTACTCTTTCTGCCCCCATTTCAATTTCAGCCTGTGCAGAGGTGCTATCTAAAGAAGATAAATACGTTTTTATATCCGATTCCAAAGCATGCATCGCTTCCATTTTAGCCATAGCATCGTCGTGCACTTCCATTACTTGATCTACTAACGAGGGCGATTTAGTTTCTTGGTTTTCTGTTTTTGTACAGGAAATACCTATAAATATCGAAAGTATAAATAATAGATTTGTATGGTTTATTAATTGTTTTTTCATCAGAGTAATTCATTTATTTAATTTATAAAATTTCAAATTCAATTCTTCGGTTTTTTGCTCTATTTATATCGTTACTATTTTCTAAAATAGGTTGTGTTTCGCCATATCCCTTTGCCACTAAACGCTCTTTCACAATCCCTCTTTCTGTAAGATATTTAACTACTGAATTTGCCCTATTTTGCGATAACGTTAGGTTAGCAGCATCTGAGCCTACATCGTCGGTATGACCGCTGATTTCAATTTTAACTTCTGTGTTTTTACTCATAAAATCCACAATTTTAATAAGCTCTGTCTGCGACTTATCGAGTAGTTCATACGAACCAGACTCAAAGAAAATATTATTTAAAGTAATTTTTGAACCCGCCTCAATAGGATCCAGATAAATATCTACTGTAACCGAATCGAGGTTATCGAGGTTGGTGTAGTCGAATGATCGACTCTGAAATAAATAGCCTTTTTTATTTACATAAAGTCCGTATTCTGCTCCTTTATTTAGTACAATTAAATAGCTACCAAATTTAGCATCGGAAGCGATAGAAGACACCACTTGCCCATTTGCCAAATTCACTAAATCTATTTGTGCTGCTAATTTTTTCTTTGTTTTGGCATCGTATATAGTTCCTTTCACAAAATCGCTTTTATTTTTTGGTTTTAAGGCTTCGGGAATATCAAACACATTTATTTTGCTCGACATCGTTTGGTCATCTTTCCTAAATTCGTTCGAGTAATATCCTTTTTCACCATCGGCAGTAATAAACAAAGAAACTTGATCGGCATGGGTATTAATTGGATAACCCAAATTTTCGGGTTTAGTGAATGCTTGCCCTTTTAATTCGGTTCTAAATAAATCGAGGCCTCCGTAGCCAATGTGCCCTTCCGAAGCAAAGAAAAGCTCTGTTCCATTTACATGCAAGAAAGGAGAAATATCGTCGCCAGCGGAATTCACCGGAGCACCTAAATTTACGGGTGCAGACCAGCGGTTATCTGCATTTACTTTACTCATCCAGATATCTTTCCCTCCTACTCCTCCTGGGCGGTCAGAGACAAAATAGAGCGTTCTGCCATCAGCCGAAAGGCTTGGTTGCGACTCCCAATAGCGAGAATTCACTACATCGCCTAAATTTTGAGGTTTTTCCCACTCGTCGCCCACTTTTTTGGTCATAAATAAATCGCAAGAACCCAATACAGGCCAAGCACCGGGCATTCGTTGCCTTGGGTTGTTTATGTGGTCGCAGGCGGTAAAAATCAGCACCCTGCCATCGGCAGAGATACTGCAAGTTCCTTCGTTAAAATGCGTATTGATGCTCGAAATATAGGTTGGGACTCCCCAGTCGCCTTCCGTCATTTCTGTTTGGTACATGCTTTCGTCGCTTCGGTTGTTTAAGCGCGCTGTGTAAATAAGCGTTTGCTGATCGGCTGTTAGTACGGGAAAATACTGCTGTTCAAACCTATTGACATCGTCGTTAAGTGGCTCTGGGTTGAACTCAACAGGGTTTTTAATGCCTTCAAGGGCATATTGGCAGGTAGCGAGGTATTGCTCTACTAACCCAATTTGCTTTTTGTAGCGTGCCGTATTAGGTTTCATGGCTAAGAAATCTTTCCCATATTTTTGTGTGGCCTCGTAATCGCCTTTTAGCAAGGCAAGCTCTGCTACTAACGGATACAAGGCAATCATTTGTGGGGTTTTAGGCGAAAGGGTAATTGCTTTTTTAAAGTGCTCGGCGGCTTCGTCTTTTTTGTTATAAATAATCAGCAAAGAACCAATAAGGTGGTGTGCTTCTACGTAATTTTCGTCGGCTTCAATGGCTTTGTCGAGCAAGGCGATGGCTTCGGGAAAATCCCGAGATTTTCTATATTCCTGTGCTTTCCAAAACAATTTCTCGGCTTTCTTAGATTTGGTAGAAGTTGGTGGCTGCGCAAAAACAAGCTGAGCAGAACAAATAAGACTAAAAAAGAATAAAGGAAAAGAGCTTAAACGATTTGCCATAAGATTAATTTAGTTTTATTATGAGCAGTAAATGCGCAGAATTATTATCTAAAATATAAAATTTTAAAGTATGCTGAAAAGTAAGTCGATGAATGTGTCAAAAGAAAGTAATTCTTCTAAATACTTTAAAAGATTGCAATTTCCTGATGCATACACACTCAGAAACGAAATGAACACAGGAGAGTTGAGTGCCACGCAGCTAATCAAAGATAGTTTAACACGAATTAAAAATTCACATAAAAAAATTAACGCTGCCGTACACGTATTTGAAAAACAAGCAACACAAGAAGCCAAAACACCTAAAAAAGGCCCTTTAGCTGGTATTCCGATTAGCTTAAAAGAAATTATTGCGAATGTAGGAACAGTTATTACTGCTGGCTCATATATCTATCAAGAACATACCCCAACCGAAGATGCGCCGCTTGTAAAAAACTTGAAAGAAGCAGGAGCTATTATTATCGCCAAAGGAAACATCCCAGAGTTTAGCATGTCGCACGAAACTTATAACCTTCGGTTTGGGAGAACCAACAATCCTTATGACACCAGCAAAACCGCAGGGGGTTCTACCGGAGGAGATGCCGCCCTTGTTGCCACAGGAGGAAGTGTAATAGGCATAGGAACAGATTTAGGAGGTTCATCGCGGTACCCTGCGCATTGCTGTGGTTTGGTGGGTTTCAAACCTGTGGCAGAAACCATTAGTAAAGAAGGAGTCTACCCAACTATCGAAGAAAGTTTCTTGCAATCTATGTTTTCCGTAGGCCCTATTACTCGTAGTGTAAGAGATGCTCAACTCGCTACCGAAATTATGGCGGGGAAAGCTTTTCCGCGGAAAAGTAACACTGCCAAAGGGAGGCTTATCATCCCTCAGCAATTTGAGATGGTGATTAAAGACCAAAATATACAAGATGCACTCGTTGCTTCAGAGAATTATTTAGCAACAGAAGGGTTCCAAATTGTCCACCAACAGATGAAGGATATCCCTGCCATTTATCAATCATTTGTGAAAATATTAATGGGACATACTTTCGGAAGACCCAATAGAGCTCCTTCTAAAACACCTAATGGCGAAAAATTTACCTTACTGAATGAAACCGTAAGACAGTTGAAAGGGAAACCAATGGTATGGCCTACTTTATACTTTGCATTTTTAGGCATTCCGTTTATTAAGCCCTCAGCCAAACAACTCATTCAAGAAGAAACTAAAGTGATTGCTTTAAGAAAGAAATACAATGATATTTTGGGCGATGACGGTATTGTGCTTTTACCTACCTCGGGGACCGTTGCCTTAAAACACGGAGCAGCATCGAAACACGATTTCTTTACCTTAATACCAAAGCTTTTTACACCCATGATTTTTGGCAATGTGCTTAACCTTGCTTCTATCACTGTGCCTGCTTGGAATTTTAGAGATACTGCAACGGGCCTGCCTGCTTCAGTAATGTTAACTACCAAAGCAGGAAATGAAGACCTCCTGTTTGAAACAGCTAAGCTATTAGAAGTAACTTGGGCGCAAACCAAATATTCGTAGAGGGAAAAAGTTATGACAGAAGAACAATTTTTGAATTTAGGTAAGGTATACGCAAATCAATGAATTGAAACAGGCATCTAATTCAATGGATTATGAGCAAGACTTTATAGCGTTATGGGAAGAATTAGGCGAACAGGTAGCCCAGGTCAATTTGGTTAACCAAGGCAAAGATAATCGTAAAAAAAATTGAAAGTATCTATGAACAAATGCTTAATACTGTATTGAGTAGAGCAAAAATAGGGGTTTCTCAAAGTCAGCGTTTGAGGTAGCATTTTAGGAGTTTACATCAGGAAGAAGAAATAATTGCAAACTCCAAGTTTTGAGTCAGTTTTATCCATCAGAAAACCAAAAACAATGTTATACACACAAATAGAAGGTGGTTGTTTATTAAAAAAATCACTAGTGTCCGACTAAAATAATTAAAAGAAGGTACTCCCTTTCGGATTCCCTTCA
>CAZFQW010000350.1:3689-4500 GCA_964521225.1 uncultured Roseobacteraceae bacterium | reverse complement strand
CTCAAGATTATAAGGAAAAGTGGGTTAAATCCAGCCAAATATCATCTTCTGTGATAGAGGCGTTTTTCCAAAGAGCATCGTTCAACGAAACCGAAATCGTAAAAGAATTGCTCGAATCTTTACCTGAAAGCTGCCACCTCCATTTAGCCAACAGCATGGCAGTTCGTTATGCCAACTATTTTGGGGTCTCCCAAAAACATATCGAAGTATTTGCCAACAGGGGAACCAGTGGTATCGACGGGAGTGTGAGTACCGCTCTCGGGCATGCGCTCGCCAGCCCCAACCAATTAAATGTGCTACTTACGGGCGATTTATCTTTATTTTATGATAGAAATGCTTTTTGGAACAAATATTTCCCTACCAATTTCAAAATTATTCTTTTAAATAACCACGGGGGCATTATTTTTAAAATGATTGATGGCCCTCCCAAACAGCCGGAAGCAAACGAATATTTCCAAACCGAGCAATCTTTTAATGCCAACTTACTTGCCCAAGAAGCTAACTTAAAATACCAATTAACAAAAGGTTGGAATTTTTTCGATGCTGATTTAAAAACTTTCTGGGCAGAAAAAAAACAGGCTTTTTTGTGGGAAATTGAATCAAATTCAGGGAATAGTGTCCTTACTACAAAAGCACTGAAAAAAGAATTTCAAAAAAAATTAATATAAGAATTTGTTTTTTTAAATAAATACATCCTTCTTTGCTTTCGTCACAGTCACTTACGGAGTTCATAACGTAAAGTGATTGATTTATAAAGAAGAGGCGAGAGACAGGCTCTGAGACCCTCTGGCAACCATTCAAAACCCTAAAA
>CAZFQW010000350.1:0-3679 GCA_964521225.1 uncultured Roseobacteraceae bacterium | reverse complement strand
TTCCTGGCTCGGAAAACCCGAGAAATATAAATTAATTACTAAAGTGGAAATCAATGTTTTATACCTCTTTTAAGCACTATTTCAGCAAAGAACCTAAAGCTTCACTCGCTCACTTTTTGTTGTGCGCTGTTTTTACATCGCCAATTCGAATGTGCTGCTGTTGCTGTTGCCGCTAATTATACCTTTTATATTTTAGATGAATAATTGAATTCTATTTTTTGTGGAATTTGCATCCCTATATATCTAAAATTAATTTCAAGGAGAAATAATTAGATAAAATACCTATACCCTTTTTCCTATATTTCAATCAAGTTTTAATAAATATTTCTTACTAAAAATTATATATTATTATGTCAGATAATTCATTGCGTTACGAAACTCTTTTAGTACATGGTGGCCACGAAGTAGACGAAACTACTCGCTCGCGTGCAGTGCCTATTTACCAAACCACTTCTTATACTTTTAAAGATGCCGACCATGGTGCTAACTTATTCGCACTGAAGGAGTTTGGGAATATCTATACAAGGATTATGAACCCAACAACCGATGTGTTCGAAAAAAGAATTGCAGCCCTTGAAGGTGGAGTAGCTGCATTAGCAACTGCTTCGGGACAAGCCGCTCAATTTATTGCTTTAAATAACATTACTCAGGCAGGAGATAATATTGTTTCTACTTCTTATTTATACGGAGGAACATACAACCAATTTAAAGTCGCTTTTAAAAGATTGGGCATCGAAGTACGCTTTACAGATGGCGATAAACCAGAAAGTTTCGAGAAATTAATTGATAAAAACACAAAAGCTATTTATTTAGAAACCATTGGTAATCCTGAATTTAACATTCCCGATTTCGATGCCATTAGTGCTTTGGCACACAAGCACGACATCCCGTTGGTAGTTGATAATACTTTTGGAGCGGCAGGCTATCTTTTCCGTCCAATTGACCACGGTGCAGCAATTGTAACTGCCTCGGCAACAAAGTGGATTGGTGGGCATGGTACTTCTATTGGTGGTATCATTATCGACTCCGGAAAATACAATTGGGGAAACGGAAAATACCCACAATTTACAGAACCTTCTGAAGGTTACCACGGGCTAAAATTCTGGGAAGTTTTTGGTTCGGATGGTCCATTTGGTAACATCGCGTTTGCAATCCGTGCTAGGGTTGAGGGACTTAGAGATTTTGGCCCAGCAATTAGCCCGTTCAATTCGTTTTTATTACTACAAGGGGTAGAAACGCTCTCTTTAAGGGTGCAAAGAACAGTTGATAACGCACTAGCATTGGCACAGTGGCTAGAGGTGAACGATGCTGTTGAGTCGGTAAACTACCCAGGGTTGAGTTCAAGTGCTTACCACGATTTAGCGAAAAAATATCTTACAAATGGCTTTGGTGGTGTACTTTCTTTTAAAGTAAAAGGAGGCTACGAAAACGCTGAGAAAATTGTGAATAGCCTAAAACTAATTAGCCATGTAGCCAATGTAGGCGATGCAAGAACATTAATTATTCACCCTGCCTCTACTACGCACCAACAGCTTTCGGAAGAAGCAAAAATTGCGGCGGGCGTTTCTTCAACGCTACTTAGAGTTTCCGTAGGTATTGAGCATATCGAAGATTTAAAATCTGATTTACAGCAAGCGTTCGATACTGTTTTAGTAGCAGAACCTGTATAAATGAGCTAGTATTCAGTTTTGAATTTTAAATAATGAGTATTTAGATAAATATTTGATTATCAATAACTTTATTTAAAGTAAATCAGTCAATATTTTATTTATACTTAAATTATTATCAATAAAAAAACAGGCTTATACTGATAATGTAAGCCTGCCTTTTCAATAGTTATTTAAATAATTTCCGATTTTTAAAATTACGAAAAAATGTCAAACTTAAAATTTTCTTTAGCGGGAACGAACGAAACGGCTGCCAGATTTGTAGGCAAAACCCGTAATTTTCAATTAATTGTAGATGAGCCAGAAGGCCTAGGGGGTACCGACTCCGCAGCAAATCCTGTTGAATATATTTTGGCCGGATATGCAGGCTGTATTAATGTAGTTGGGCATTTAGTGGCAAAAGAATTAAATATCAATCTCAATAAATTAAAAATTGAAATTGAAGGAGAAATTAATCCAGCTCGTTTATTTGGAAAACCTTCGGCAGATAGAGCGGGTTACCTTTACATTCATGTAAACTTAAAACCAGAAACAGACGCTTCGGATGAGCAACTAGCAGAGTGGATTTCAGAAGTAGAATACCGTTGCCCTGTAAACGATAATCTCTCCAACGCAACACCCATTAATGTTACGGTCGAAAAAGAAACGCCTACTGAGTTAGCTGCTTAGCGGTATGTGGTTATAAAACCAGCTTTTAATTATTACGTAAAGATTTGTTTTAAAAGTCGTTGAGAATGGTGGGCGAAAACCCACCACTTCTTTTAAAAAAATCTACACTACTGCGAAGCTAAATATTCAACATTAAACACTACCAATAATCCTATGCAAAAACACCTATTTACCTATCCCAAAAAATTTAACTTAGAATGTGGCGAGAGTTTGCCTTCTTTTGAATTAACTTACTGTACATTCGGAACGCTAAATAAAGATAAATCGAATGTGGTTTGGGTGTGCCATGCCCTTACAGGCAATGCAGAAGTTACCGATTGGTGGGAGGGGCTTTTTGGAGAAGGTAAACTTTTTAATCCAGAAGAACACTTTGTAATATGTGCTAATGTGCTTGGTTCATGCTATGGTTCTACAGGACCGCTATCAATTAATCCAGAAATAAATGCACCGTATTATCATTCGTTTCCGCAACTTACCATTCGCGATATTACCAATTCGCTAGAGTTGTTAAGGGCACATCTCCAAATTAATAAAATTGAAGTATTAATTGGCGGTTCTATGGGCGGGCAACAGGCGTTAGAGTGGGCAGTAAAAAAGCCTGAATTAATTAATAATTTAATTGTAACTGCTACCAACGCTCGCCATTCTCCATGGGGGATTGCCTTTAATGAAACACAGAGAATGGCAATTGCCAACGACATCACATGGAAAGCAAACCACCCAAAGGCAGGGATGGAAGGTTTAAAAATTGCAAGGGCAATTGCTATGCTTTCTTACCGAAATTATAAAACCTATGAAAACTCCCAGCAAGATGAAACCCTTAATAAAATAGGCGATTACAAAGCAGCTTCGTATCAGCGTTACCAAGGTAAAAAATTGGCAGATCGTTTCAATGCATTTTCTTATTGGACTCTTTCTTCTGCCATGGACTCACAGTCTTTGGGGAGGGGAAAAGCAAGTACAGAAAATGCACTCAGAAAAATTAAGGCAAAAACACTCGTAATAGGAATTGATACCGATATTTTATTTCCCACAAGCGAGCAGAAATTTATTGCAGAAAATATTTTAGATACTGAATATATGGAAATCACCTCCAATTATGGGCACGATGGCTTTTTGGTAGAAACAAAGGCAATTGCCGAGCAAATCAATTTTTTTTTATCCAACAGGAGCTTCAAAGACGTTGAATTGTTGTTGTATGGGTGAAATCAGTAAGTGGGTCAGTTACAAACTTTAACGCCCTCACTGTAAGTACTCAGATAAAATCAAGTTGTAATGCGAATTGGGAGTTAAGAGCATGTTTAAAAATTTAATTTCTTAAAAACGAATTATCATAAAATAAT
>CAZFQW010000349.1:0-4501 GCA_964521225.1 uncultured Roseobacteraceae bacterium | reverse complement strand
TCAGGAAACAAAAACTCCCTTGACATCCCCTTAATAATGAAAAAATA
The DNA here is from genome assembly GCA_964521225.1 of uncultured Roseobacteraceae bacterium. Classification (GTDB taxonomy): domain Bacteria; phylum Bacteroidota; class Bacteroidia; order Cytophagales; family Flammeovirgaceae; genus CAYUJH01. Next base: position 4,454 of record CAZFQW010000349.1, on the reverse strand, counting down.
AAGCGTGATATTGAGAATATAAGCCGAATAGTAGAGATACGTTTTATCTCTGTTAGAAAGGAAAATAAAGAAATTATAGAGTACCATAATAAGTATGATACCGATAAAAAGCCCTTCTAAAAGGTTTCTTTCTTGTAAATCTTTGTGCCACTTTACAGCGGGCATTAACATAGGAGAAAAGTAGACGTTCCTATGGTTAATATTCTGTAGCCTTACATAGAAAACTTTTAACTCTCCTGGTTGGAGCGAGAGGTTAAATGAGGTTACCCGTCCTTCTACCACTTCGCGGAGGGAAGATGGCATGTATTGCCCCCCTAACTTTCGTTCGATGGGGTCGCTCGATAGCCCGCCCTTTTCATAGATTTTAATAAAGTTATTGAAACCTACGTAGTACTTCCACTCTAAAAATTTATTCGTTTGGTTATGAACGGCAAACCTGCCCCAGTAAGTATATTGGTGATTGCGCTCTATCTGTTTGTAGCGTTTGAATTTTTCTTTGTACAAGCCAGAACTTACTTCTTGAAACTCCATTTTGCCACTTTTATCTTCGAGTAACTGAAGGTAGGCATGGGGAATTACCACTGTTTTCTCAGAAATGATAGGATAAATTCTTTCTGGCCACATTACTTTTTGAGCACGCTCTTGTCCGAAGGTTGGCAGATAAACACTTAGCAGGCAAAAGACAAAAAGCAATGTTCGTTTCATTCTACAAGTTTCGTAAGTAAGGTAAAACAGGGTTATATCTTACTATTTAAAGAATATCTTATTGAATAGGAAACATCTTTTTGTGAGTGGCACTTTTTGTAGCCGCTAATTACCCTAAAAAATGTTGTACTGCTTCTAAAAAGGCAGTGGGCTGTTCTGCATGTACCCAATGCCCTGCGTTAGGAATCATTTTGATGGTGGCGTTTGAGAATAGCCTTTTGATATCGCTGCGGTCTTCTGCTCTAATATATTCTGAGTTGGCACCGCCTAAAAAGAGGGCAGGTTTTTCAAAGGGAATCTTACCGCTGATTTCTTCACCCACATTTTCAATTTTTTGAGTGATGAGGGGTAAGTTCACCTTCCAGCTAAAAGCACCTGTTTTAGAGTCTCTGTATAAGTTCTTTAATAAAAACTGCCTTACACCCATTTCTGGAATATATTCTTTTAGGGCATCATCGGCTTCTTTTCTGTTTTTTAAATGAGCAATATCTATTGAATTAAGCCCCTGTAAAATAGCCTGATGGTGCACGGGGTAGGGGCGAGGGGCAATATCAACCACAATGAGTTTTTGGAGCATTTCAGGATATTGAAAAGCAAACTCCATGACCGTTTTACCGCCCATAGAGTGCCCCATTACAACAGGGTTTTCAATCTTATTTTCTTGGATAAAAGCTGCGAGGTCGGCTACCATAGCGGTATAGTCCCACGCATCGGAATGCCCCGACTGCCCGTGGTTTCGCTGGTCTATAAGATAGACTTTGAAGCCGCCCTCTAGTTTTTTGGCAATGGTTAACCAATTATCCGATGAGCCAAACAAACCATGTAAAATGATGATTGGTTGACCTTCTCCTACTTCTCTATGATATAATTTCATTTTTATATAGTTCTACGTTTTACATTTTTAGTGTTGAGTTTCAATCAAAACTAAGTATTTATGACAAAGAAAGCCCTCGACGAAATTTATAAACATCGTTGAGCAAGCTTGAGAGTGCAATTTTAATTAAACAGCGGTTTTAAGGCGCATGCTTTCGCGGTTTACAGACTTACCATAGTAGAGTAAATATACAAAGGCACTAAATATTAAAAAGGCTGCAAACCAGAACGCAAGCGGGAAATTATTGCTTTGGTTATTATACAATAAACCAGCAGAAAATGCACCCATTCCTATACCAATTTCGAGTGCAATAAAGCCGGTGGCAATCCCTCTGCCTTTGAAGCGTTCGTCGCTCAAATCAATTAGCCAAGCCATTACTGTGGGCGAGTTGATCCCAACGCCTAACCCAAATAAGCTTGCAGAAATATAAAATAAAAGAGGCGTAGTTGCCGAACCTAGTAAAAGCATGGCGGTAAACAAAATTAAGCACGATACTTTAATTACTTTCACACGTCCTAAGCGGTCCGAAAGCCGCCCTGCTAAAAGCCTCACAAAAAGAGACGAAAGGGTAAATATCCCGAAGAAAGCCCCTTTGTTTGCTATCCCTAAATGAATACTTAAATCGGGGGTGAGGGTCAACACAACTCCAAAGGAAAACACGCATAGCATCCATACAAGGGCTGCGGGAAATACCTTAGGCTCTACCACATCTTTCTTCGTGATTTTAAGGGCATCTAAGCTAAATTTCGATTTATCTTGTAGGGATTCTTCCATTTTTATAATAACAATTACCGAAAGGAAAGCAAAGGCAGAAGAAACGTAAAACATCATATCGATATTAAAACGCATCGCTAATTCACTGCCTATTACGGGGCCAAATGCCATGGCAATGCTGCTCATGAAACCCACAATCCCCATGGCTTCGCCCCTTTTATGGGCAGGAACGATGTCGGCAATGTAGGCAGTTTGCCCCGTAGGTTGGAAACCCGTGGAAAACCCGTGGAAAAATCGCAAGAGCAAAAATGCCCAAACACTAGTAAAAAAGGGATACAATAAGCTGCTGATGACACATACAACGCCTCCAATAAGCATTACAGGTACTCTGCCAATTTTATCGGATAACCTGCCACTAAATGGGCGCGAGAAACCTGCGGTTAGTGTAAATAATGCTATAATTAATCCTTTATAATCTTCGCCGCCCATGCTGCTCAAATAAGCGGGCAGTTCGGGGATAATCATGTTAAAACTGGCAAAAAACAAAAAGTTACTAGTGCATAGTAAAATAAATTGCTTTGTGAAAAGGGTTTCCTTTCTTGGCTTATCCATTATCGGTTGTCTTCATTTCGTATCTTCTAATGACACTTTATTGATTCTATAAGTTTGTTTCAAAAAAGAGGAACTTGAAAAAAGGGAACAAAGTGCGGTTGTTATTGCATCAATTATAAAACTTCACGTTTAGGTAATAGGCAAATAGATTTTAGGGTGGAGATAGTTTTTTGGATAGTGTGTTTAATTTTGAGTGCTAACGTGGCGCAGAAGAGTGATAGCAAAGGAGCTATCGTGGTTGTGATAATCTACTAAGTTTAAAAACTAACATACAGATTGCTTCACTACGTTACCAAAATGGCAGAATGCTGTAGTTAATTGATTTTTTTAAATATTTAACCGTCAATCCAAAAATTTTGCGACGGAGCAAGAAATTATCGCCCGCCAGGCGAACCCTGTTGGAATCTGTTAATTTGAGGCACAATGCTACTAGCAGACAGACCCTGAAATAAATTCAGGGTGACGATAGTAGGGACTGATTTTGTAATCTCCTCAAGAGGCATTTTAAAAACTTCAACATACTTTGAACAACTTTTAAATACATGAAAGAGGACTTGGTTTAACACAAATATTTGGTTTCTACAAAAAAATATGGATTTATATTTCAATGCTAAGTTAGCTGATGGCTATAAAAGTAATTCTCAAAAAACTCGAGTTCTGACGGAAGGTTGGGTACTAAAAAACTCTTATTGTCCAAGCTGTGGAGAACCCTCTTTGTTTGAGTTTGAAAATAATCGCCCGGTAGCAGATTTTTACTGTAATAAATGTAATGAGGAGTTTGAGTTAAAAAGTAAAAGAGGCAAATTTTCTAACATTATTACCGATGGAGCTTATTATACAATGATTGAAAGAATTAATTCAGATAATAATCCTAATTTCTTTTTCCTAACCTACTCTAAGGAATGGTCTGTAACTAACTTTTTAATAGTTCCAAAACATTTCTTTACCTCAGAAATCATTATCAAAAGGAATCCTTTAGCTAAAACAGCAAGAAGAGCAGGTTGGATTGGTTGTAACATAGATATTTCTAAAGTAGCTGAATATGGTAAAGTATTTATTGTAAAAAACAATCAAGTTGTAGATGAAAAAATTGTAAGAGAATCTTTCAATAAAACTCTCTTTCTTCGTGAGCAGTCGAGAGAAGCAAGAGGTTGGATTTTGGACATTATGAATTGTATTGAGGCAATTCATAAAGAATCATTTAATTTAGATGAAATTTATATGTTTGAAAATGAATTAAAAATCAAATATCCGAATAATAATTTCGTCAAAGACAAAATTAGACAGCAATTACAAGTATTAAGAGACAGAGGAATTATAGAATTTGTAGGCAGAGGGAAATATAAAAAAGTAGCTTATGGGAAAATTTAAAGTTGAAGTCCAAGAGGTTTCATCAAAAATAATAGAAGTTGAAGCTGAAGAATTAGATGAAGCAATTGAGCAGATTAAAAAAATGTATCTAAATGAAGAAATAATACTAAATCATGACGATTTTTTGGGAGCCTGTATAGAATTTAGTGTATAAGGGAGATTACAAATTTTTTGAATG
>CAZFQW010000348.1:0-4503 GCA_964521225.1 uncultured Roseobacteraceae bacterium | reverse complement strand
ACAAAATACTAATTTCTACTTTTCATTGGACACTTTGTGGGGAGGGGAGAACAATTCCTGTTATTTTTTTTTGTTTGAAAATGAGATTTTCGATACTTTAAAAATAGGCATTGCATCAATCCTTAAATTAAGGTAAATTGATAAAGTAAACGTTATTCATTTATAGAGCTTTTTTTTAAAGAATCTTTTTTTAATTCTATTAATATGTTGGGAATCAAGTTTATCAAATTCGATGCAATGACCTATGTTATACAACATAGACATGGGATGGTAAAAAGAGAAGGCAAAGGGTTATCTTTTTATTATTATGCACCAACCACTTCTATTACAGCCATTCCTTTAGGTAGTCGCGACATTCAATTTATTTTTAATGAAACTACAAAGGATTTCCAGAAGGTTACTATCCAAGGGCAAATAACTTACAAGATTGAAAACCCAACACAATTAGCTGATTCTTTAGACTTTACACTAGATAACCGAAGGCAATATAAAGAAGATAATTTTGAAAAAATAAATCAGCGTTTAAATAACGAAGCACAGACTTCAACCTCAGCCTTTATTCAGGGGTTAAATTTGAAAGAAACACTCAGAAGCGCAAAAACCATTAGCGATAAAATCTACGATGGATTAAAGAATGCTAACTCAGCTAAAATGCTAGGAGTTGAAGTACTTGCAGTGGCTGTATTGGCGGTAACTCCCACACCAGAAATGGCAAAAGCATTGGAAACCGAAACACGAGAATTGCTCCAAAAAGAAGCCGACCAAGCCATTTTTGAAAGAAGAGATTTTGCCGTTGAACAAGAACGAAAAATAAAAGAAAGTGAATTAAATACCGAAATAGCCGTCCAAGAAAAGCAAAAACAAATTAACGATAAAAAAACGGAAATTCAGGTAAAAGAGGCCGAAAATGCTCGGAAATTAAGAGAAATGAAAATAGCAGCTGATATTTCAGTAGAAGAACAAAAAAAATCGCTAATTGAAATGCAAACTGAAAACACTAAGAAGGAAGCCGAAGCAGCAGGTTATGCAACTGAAAAGAAATTAGCTCCCTACAAAGCAATGGATTGGAAAGTGATTTCTGCTATTTATTCTAAGAATAGCTCTGCTGCCGATAATATTGGTTTAGCGTTTAGAGAGTTAGCAGAAAATGCTCAAAAAATAGGCACACTAAATATTACCCCCGATTTTTTAGAAAGTGTAATGCGAGAATCTGAAAGTAATCAATAATGACTATAGAAAATGCTATTATTATTATTAATAAAACGAGGTTAGAACAATTAATTTTAAGGTTTAATACACACGCACAAACCAAGTTTTATATTGAGCAGTCGGGAGGCGATTTTACCGATTACGAAACAGAACATTATCAATTTAAAAAAGCTTTAGAGGAAGTTCAGAATACAATTTCTAAATATTTAAAATATAAAATTGTAACGCGTGAATTTCTTCCCAATTTTATATTTTCCCAAAAAGATATGATTGTGGTAGTGGGGCAAGATGGCTTAGTGGCAAATACAGCTAAATATGCAAAAAACTGCCCTATTCTAGCAATAAATCCCGATAGAAGTCGATTTGATGGTATTTTGTTACCCTTCGATTTATTTACTTTTGAAATCGGCTTACAAAAATTACTAGAAGAAAAAGCCTCTTTTAAGCTCGTTACTATGGCAGAAGCATCTTTAAATAATGGGCAGAAATTATTAGCTTTTAATGATTTTTTTATTGGCCCCTCCTCTCATATTTCCGCACGTTATAAAATTTCACATCAAACTAAAACAGAGAGCCATTCTTCGAGCGGAATTATTATTTCTACGGGAGCAGGTTCCACAGGCTGGATCAGTTCGTTATTAAATATGTCTAATGGTATTAAAAATACATTTAGTAATTCTAAAGGGAATACATCTGTAAAAATGTCGTGGAGCGAAAATAAACTCGTATTTATGGTACGAGAGCCTTTTAAAAGTAAATATTCTCAGACCGAGATTACAGCAGGTTATATTACTAATAAATCGCGTTTAAGGGTAGAGTCTTTAATGCCTGCAAATGGCATCGTTTTCAGCGATGGCATTGAAAAAGACTACCTCCATTTCAACGCTGGCGCTATTGTAGAGATAGGTCTCGCTTCGCAAAAAGCAATGATTATAGAAAATACAGAGATTTTTAAAAAGAAGACTTCTCAAAAATTCTCCTCGTTTAAATCTAAAAAATAAAAATACCCCATTTTGCTTAATTTTAAATAATATAGAATTTATTAATCGCTCTTTCTCTTTATTAGTTAGTAACTGATTTAGTTACAGTGCTTCTTAATTAATTTATCGGCATCTTCTGCACCTAATGCTCTTGCCTTTCTTAAATCTCTGCAAGCTTTATCCATTTTTTTAGTAAGTACAAAAAGCGCCCCTCTATATAAATAAGACTCCGCATGGCGGGCGTTGTACCTAATGGCATTAGAGTAGTTTTCAATTGCCGAATTTACCTTACCTTGTTTCTGTAAAGCACGTCCTTTTAAATAAAAGGCGTTGGTATCGTTAGGTTTTTTCGAAAGCAAATCGTCCATAGTAGAAATAGCACTATTGTACTGTTCTAATTTATAATAACATAAACCTAAACTTTGTCTTATTTGAATGTTTTCTGGGGCAATTGATGCGGCTTCTCTAAAGTCTTTTAAAGCATTTTTTAATTCTCCGAGTTCTTCGTAAGACCTGCCTCTGTTATAAATACTTTTCTCGTCAGTTGGGTGGCTTGCAATAAAGATATCATACGCTTCAATGGCTTCGCTGTAAGAACCCGATAGAAAAAGTTCATCTGCCAATTCAGTCTGACTTTTTTCACACGAAAACAATAAAGATGATAAAGCTAACAGGAAAGTTACTTTTCTGAACATGAACTAATTTATTTGCAGTTTTAATAAAGGACGCAAAGTAAATGTTCAACATTTAGAACTAAAAGGAATGCCAAGAATATAAAAGAAATTTTAAGAAGAAGGGCAAGGAGGTATTAAGCTTATTTTTCGCCTTCAATAATGTAAATATCCTCACCTTTGCGTTGGAACATATATTTTTCACGAACAAACTTTTCTAGCAATTTGGGGTCGCTAGATAGTTCTGCCATATCTTTTTCGATACGTTGAATTTCTGACTCATAGAATTCTTTTTCGCCCTTAAGACTTGATAGTTTTTGATTTAAATGATACTGATTGATTAGATTATTACTATCAAAAAAGATTATCCATACCACAAAAGTTACTCCTGCTACAAAGTAAAAACTGCGTACAAACCGAACAATTCTATGAAATACTCTCCTTTCCATAATGCTAAAATACATATTTTTAAAAGTATGTACAATACTAGTAAGGGGCTTTCTCGTAAAAATTGAAATAAGCTCCTATTACTTATGAAACGAGCCACTCTAGCAAATAATTGGGATAAAACATGTTTAAATAATTTGAATATTCGTGCCATGAATCTAAAATGAGAACTGTTGAATAATACAAAGTTTGGAGAAATAACTTTATATTGAGGTTACACCGAATTTTAATATATGGAACTTACAGACAAACAAATTTCAACGTTATCGTCCTACAAAGGATTAAAGCATTTATTAAAGGATAAAAAACAAACAATTAAATCGGTTTTAAAGCATTTAGCCTACGAAGAAGAGTTAGAAAGGCTTCAAGTTGAATTGGTAAAGATGCAGCGTTGGATACAAGAAGAGCAAAAAAAAGTAATGATTTTGTTTGAAGGAAGAGACGCCGCAGGGAAAGGAGGTTCAATCCTTCGGTTTACAAGGCATCTTAGCCCACGAGGAATAAGAATAGTAGCTTTACCCGTACCTTCGAATACAGAGAAAGGGCAGTGGTATTTCCAGCGCTATGTACAGAACTTACCAGACCCCGGGCAAATGGTTTTTTTCGACAGGAGTTGGTATAACCGTGCGGTAGTAGAGCCTGTAAACGGTTTTTGTAACCAAGAACAGTATGAGCGTTTCATGACTCAGGTGCCTTCTTTTGAAAATATGTTACTCGATGCGGGTATTATCCTGATTAAATTTTGGTTTTCAATAGAGAAAAAAACGCAAGAGGAACGTTTTGAAGAAAGGGAAAACAACCCTCTAAAACAGTGGAAACTAAGCACGGTTGACCAAAAAGCACAAGATCTATGGGAAGAATACACGCATTACAAAGAAGAGATGTTTAAGCGAACCAGCTTAATGCGTAGCCCTTGGATTATCGTAAAGGCCGACAATAAAAAAAAAGCAAGAATTGAAAGTATTCGCTATGTGCTATCGCAAATAGATTATGAAGGCAAACAAGAAACAAAAGCTTCTCTTACGCCAGATTCAGACGTTATAATTCGATATTAATATTTTTGTTACCAAACAGGCAAAGAGTGCGTCAAAACTGAAGAGTAGAAAATAAATAAATTAGTTACATACTTAAAGATATGGAAATCTGAGCCTGTATAGAATTTAGTGTATAAGGGAGATTACAAATTTTTTGAATGA
>CAZFQW010000347.1:0-4507 GCA_964521225.1 uncultured Roseobacteraceae bacterium | reverse complement strand
ATTGTTAAGGCAATTACGCAAGATGCACAAGGCTTTATGTGGATTGGCACCGACAACGGGCTTAACCGCTACGACGGCTACACTTACAAAAACTATTTACCCATTAAAGAAGACTCTAACAGTTTAAGTAACAGCCATATCACCTACCTTTTAAACCGAAACGAAACCGAACTTTGGGTGGGTACAAAAGAAGGTCTGAATCTTTTTAATATTAAAACGGGAAAAAGCAAGCGATTTAAATTTGAGAAAAATAACCCTAACAGCCTGAGTAGCAACTACATTTTTACGCTAAAAGAAGACACAAACCACAACCTTTGGGTAGGTACTGCAAAAGGGGTATGCTTTATTGATGGAAGCTCTTTAGAAGTAAAACGTTACAATAACCAACCTTCTACACCAACAGAAATGCAAGAAAAAGAGATATGGTCTTTCGCTTTGCAAGGAACTGACTCGCTTTGGATTGGGACATCGGTGAATGGATTGTTTCTGCTAGATATTCCCACGCAAACCTTCACGCATTATAGTACGGAAAACGGCCTGATGTCCGATAATATCAGTATTATATTTTATCATTCCGAAGGATTTTTACTTTTAGCACATTGGCAGTATGGTCTTTCAAAATTCAATCTTCACACAAAAGAAATAGAACAATTTCAGCATAATCCCGAAAATGAAAATTCTATTAGCTCCAATTTGGTGAACTTCATTTTTCAGGATAATAAAAATAGAATTTGGGCGGGTACATGGGGTGGTGGCATTAATTTGTACGAACCTACAAGCAAGCAATTTTATCGCTACGTTAAAGATAATAACAACCGAAACAGCCTTATTAACAACGACATCAACTGTATATTCGAGGATAAAACCGGGGTGATTTGGCTAGGAACGTGGGGCGGCATTTCATATTTTGAGTCGAACAATAAAGACTTCAGAACTTTAAACCACAGTGTTCTTGGCAAGGAGTTTAGCAATTACACAAAATGCATTTTCAAAAACTCTAAAAACGAACTTTGGATAGGCACAGAGGGAAACGGCGTTTTTCGGTACGACCCTGAACTAAACTTAAAAAAGCACTACTCGAACAGTTCGTTTAACAACGAAAGTGAAATTGTTTCCAACTATGTTTATACCCTTTCAGAAGATTACAAAGGAAATATTTGGGTAGGTACGTGGAACGAAGGTGTAAGCGTAATTAACCCTAACAACGAGTCTATTATTAATTTTTCAGTGGGCGACTCTAGTAGTAAGTTGCTAGGCGCAGTTACCTACGAGATAATACAGGAGGGAACTACTACGTGGATTAGCACTTCGGGGGGCATTAATGCCTACAACCACCTTACCAACGGTTTTGACTCCATTCCTCTCCCTGCCCAATTTTTTTTGGCAGATTCTGTGCATCCCTGGATATTCGCTTTAGAGATAGACCACGATAAAACAATGTGGATTGGCACCGATAATGGTTTATTTACTTTAAATACTAAAACAAAAGAGATTAAACCTTTCCCCGAAAATGCCGCTACAAATGTTTCCATCAACGATAAAATTATTAAAGCAATTAAGGAAGATTCGGAGGGGAATATTTGGCTAGCCACTGCCAAGGGGCTATACAGAATTAATAAAGACCGAACTGAAAGTACTCTATTTGATAAATCAAGCGGTTTGGCAGAAGAAAATGTGCAAGCTTTTGAGTTCGATGAAAAAGGAGATGTTTGGGTTTCGACCTACCGAGGAATTTCCCATATCCAATTAGAAAAAAATAAAATTTGGAATTACAATGCTACCGACGGCTTGTTAGGAAACCAATACAACATAAGGGCTTCTTTTAAAGATAAGGATGGAATGCTTTATTTCGGAGGGATTGAAGGAATCAATTACTTTGAACCAAGCAAAATTGAGTACAACCCCTACAAGCCTACCGTGGGTTTCTCTAACTTAAAAATTTTTAATAAGGTTATTTCGCCTCAAGAACCTGTGAATAAAAAGGTGATTCTTGAGTATCCGTTAAGTTATACAAACGAAGTTCACCTCTCGTCTTTAGAAAGCATTATCACCCTTGAGTTTTCTGCTTTGCACTTCAACAGCCCTAAGCAAAATATGTTTCAGTACAGGTTAATTGGGCTGAGTGAGCAATGGACTAGCCCTTCGCACGAGAATTTTGCCACATTCACTAATCTTTCGGCAGGAACTTATATCCTAGAGGTAAAAGCAGCAAATAATAACGGTATTTGGAATAATGCACCTTCTGCCCTCACCATTGTTGTTCATCCTCCCTGGTGGCGCTCTTTAAGCTTTATGTTGTTTTGGTGTTTTATGGGAGTTGCCACAATAGTTGGGCTTTTTTATTGGAGGGCGCAGTTCTTTGAAAAACAGCGTCATCAATTAAAAATACAAATAGATAAGCAAACCTTGCAGTTGCGCCTAGCCAATGTTCGTTTAGAGAACCAAACGAAAGAAATTATTGAGCAAAACAGCGAACTACAAGTACAAAAAGAGGAACTTACCCAACAACACGAAGAATTAAAAACGGTAGTCGAAAACTTAAAAAACACGCAATCTAAATTGGTACAAGCCGAAAAAATGGCTGCCTTAGGGCAGTTAACCGCAGGCATTGCCCACGAAATTAATAACCCCGTTAACTTCATAAATTCTGGTATTGTTGGTTTAAAAAAAGGGATTCAGCAGTTAGTGAAAGTCGCTGCGCTAGTAAATGAAATTAATGAAGAAAATATTGCAGTAAAACTGCAAGAAATAGAAGCACTAAAAACTAAAATAAGGTATCTCCACCTTTTAGAAATGCTTGAAAAAGTAAGTGGAAATATAGAAATAGGAGCGCAAAGAACGGCCGAGATAGTAAGAGGACTTAGAACTTTCTCGCGGCAAGACTCTGAAAAAACAGCCATTGTAGATTTACAAGAAGGAATTAACTCTACACTTGTTTTACTGCGGAACCAATACAAAAACAAATTACAAATAGTTAAAGAATATGATGAAATCCCACTGGTTGAGTGCTACCCTGGTAAAGTTAATCAGGTTTTTATGAATTTAATTTCCAACGCCATTGATGCCATAGAACCCAACGGCGAAGGCAGAATTAAGATAAGCACCAAAAGTATTCCCGACCATAAAGTGCGGGTAACCATTGAAGATAACGGTAAAGGGATGAGTGAAGATTTACAAGAAAAAGTCTTTGAACCTTTCTTTACCACAAAAGAAGTAGGCAAAGGTACAGGGCTTGGTTTATCGATTACCCTAGGCATTATGAACGACCACCACGGAGAGGTAGAAATAGAATCTGAACCGGGTAAGGGCACTACTTTCCATTTAATATTTCCCACCAAACAAACCGCAGGTATTGAAAAAAAACCAGAATAATTTGCGCAAAATATTGGTAATCCAAACCGCATTTATTGGCGATGTAATTCTCGCAAGTGCACTGCTTGAAAAACTCCACCAACACTTTCCTGATGCGCAAATTGATTTTTTATTGCGCAAAGGAAACGAAGAGCTTTTTATTGAGCATCCCTTTGTTAATCAGATAATGATTCTCAATAAAAAAGAAGGGAAATTTAAAAATCAGCTAAAGATTCTAAAGAAAATTAGAGGCGAACAATACGATTTTCTAATTAACCTTCATCGCTTTTTATCTTCTGGTATTTTAACTGCTTTTTCGGGGGCAAAGCAAAAAATTGGTTTCGATAAAAACCCTCTCTCCTTCACTTTCACAAAAAAATTTCCTCATGTAATTGACGCAGAAAACGGCGCATTACACGAAGTAGAAAGAAACCATTCTTTGATTGAAGCCATTACCGACAGCACGCCTTCATTCCCCCAATTGCACCCACCTCAAAAAGCTTTTGAGAAAGTAAAGCAATGGCAAAATGCCCCTTATGTATGCATTGCCCCCGCTTCGGTTTGGTTTACCAAGCAGTTCCCTGCGAGCGAATGGGCAAAGCTTGTGAAACAATTGCCTGTAACCGTAAAAGTATTTTTACTAGGCGCAGCTTCTGACACTGAGCTGTGCAATCGGATTTTAAAAGATGCTGAAATGCCTAATACTGAAAGCCTAGCAGGCAAGTTGAGTTTGTTGGAGTCCGCCGCGTTTATGAAAGGTGCAAAACTCAACTATGTAAACGACTCTGCCCCACTCCACTTGTGCAGTGCAATGCGCACGCCCGTTTGTGCAGTGTTTTGTTCCACCATCCCAAACTTCGGATTTGGCCCTTACACACCTTCTTTCAGTAGAATTGTAGAATACTCTAAAAAGTTAGATTGCCGCCCTTGTGGTTTGCACGGGCATAAATACTGCCCTGAAAAGCATTTTAAATGTGCTCTCGAAATTACAACTCACCAACTACTACAAGTCTATCAAGAAGCAACTGAAATCAAGTAATTCATAATTCATAATTCATAATTCATAATTCATAAATGGCATTAAAATACTATTTTACCCCCGGCCCTAGCGAGTTATACTTTACCGTTCCGGATCATATTAAAAATGCGTTGAACG
>CAZFQW010000346.1:0-4511 GCA_964521225.1 uncultured Roseobacteraceae bacterium | reverse complement strand
TGTACATTGGCAATGGTTTTGGCAAGCTTATGGGGATTAGCCAAGTAGAAGAACTCGGCAATATTGAAACGCCTATTTTGCTTACCAATACTTTAAACGTTCCCATTGTTGCCGATGCCGTAATCGATTATATGTTGGCACTCCCCAAAAATGAAAATGTTCGTTCAATTAATCCAATAGTAGGAGAAACCAACGACGGCTTCCTCAACGACATTAGAGGGAGACACGTCCGAAAAGAGCATGTTTTTGCCGCCATTGAAAAGGCAAAATCGGGGGAAGTGGAAGAAGGAAATGTGGGTGCAGGCACAGGAACGGTCTGTTTTGGCTTTAAAGGCGGGATAGGTACTTCTTCAAGGAAATTGCCTGAATCGCTAGGAGGCTACACGGTGGGAGTGCTCGTACAATCTAATTTTGGTGGGATTTTACAAGTAGATGGAGCCCCTGTGGGCGAAGAACTAGATAAGTACTACTTAAAAGACCAATTGAATGAAAGTGCCGACGGTTCGTGTATGATTGTGGTGGCAACGGATGCACCTTTGGATGCTCGCAACCTGAAACGGTTGGCAAAAAGAGCAATGCTTGGTTTGGCAAAAATTGGCGGAATTGCCTCTAATGGCAGCGGCGATTATGTAATAGCGTTTTCAACCACAGAAGAAAACAGAATTCCCTACCAAAGCAATACAACGGTTTACGATAGGAAAGTACTGAAAAACAGTGCCATGTCGCCCCTTTTTATGGGGGTAATTGAAGCAACTGAAGAGGCTATTTTAAACGCTCTCCTTCAAGCGGAAACTACTGTGGGCAGAGACGGACATAAAGTTGAAGAACTTCCTTTGAAACAGGTAAAAAAAATCTTGAAGAAGTATGGGAAAATATAGATGGAGCAATATTTCTTATAATTTTTCCAATTCCTTTTTGATTTCTTTACCATACTCTACTATTGTTTCGTATTGGTTGATTTTACCCTGTATTAACTCTTTATAAACACCTAGTAAACCACCGAGCTGATTTAGTTCTTTCTCCGCATTTTCTTTTGCAAAAACATCGTTGTTTTCTATGGTCCACGGCACTATTTTATTAAGTAAAAAATCGGCTTGGTAAATCCCTTTTATTTTTGCCTCTTCGGCACTCAAACTGTAGTTGTACAAGTTTTTTCTCAAATAAAAGTTGCCAAGCAAATCAAGCTTACCCGAAGAAATCATACTATTAAAAGTAACATTGGAAGGAGAATAATTATTTACATCCATCGCCTTAGAAAAATGAAACTGAAGGCTATCTTTATTGCCATTTTCTTCTATGAGTGCTAAAGTTTTTTCGATGTCCTCAATAATTAATTTATTGTAAGGAATCTGATATTCTTCATAAGCTGCAATATCCTCTTGGATTTCTTCTAAAATCGATAAGACAATTAGTTTCATTTCTTGTTGCTGCTTGTAAGAACTAGCGATGCTATTGATTAAAAAAGCAAGTGTAACTCCTAAAATCACAGAAATAAAATTGATAAAATGGTCTTTCCAGTTTACAGGTGGCATCTCAAGTATTTTTAATGGTGAATTGCAAAAAGCAATTTAAATCTACAAACAGTTTTTATGATTGACCTGCTTGTAACCAAGAAATCTAATATTTATCGCGTCGTTCACAAATAAGCTTTTCATAATTGGGGTTTGAACATTTCCTTTGCACTAGTCGTTCTTGTTTAGAATGATTTTAAATAAAATAGAAAGTGCTTAATTATGATAAATATTAATCGTATTAGAAAAGATTTCCCCATCCTCCATCAAGAAGTAAACGGGCATCCGTTGGTCTATCTCGATAATGCTGCTACCTCGCAAAAACCTCAGCAAGTAATTGATGCGCTTACCGGCTATTACACCAAAATTAATTCTAACGTACACCGTGGCGCACATACTTTAGCGGCAAAAGCGACCTCTGCCTTTGAAGATACCCGCGAAACAGTGAGGCAGTTTCTTAATGCGGCATCGTTAGAAGAGATTATCTTCACTAAGGGAACCACCGAAGGAATTAATTTGGTGGCTTACGCATGGGGTAGGCAAAATATAGAAGCAGGCGACGAGATTATCATTTCTACCATGGAACACCATTCCAATATTGTTCCGTGGCAAATATTATGTGAAGAGAAAGGGGCTATTTTAAAGGTAATTCCAATCAATGAGCAAGGCGAACTCGTTTACGAAGAATTTGAAAAGTTGCTTAGCCCTAAAACGAAGTTGCTGGCCATGGTGCATGTATCTAATGCCCTCGGAACAATCAACGATATAGAAAAATATACGAAAGCAGCCCATCAAAATAACACTTTAGTATTGATAGATGGCGCGCAATCTAGCCCCCATTTTGATATAGATGTCCAAAAAATGGATTGCGATTTTTATGTGTTTTCTGCACATAAAGTGTATGGCCCCACAGGAATGGGCGTACTTTACGGGAAAAAAAAGGTTTTAGAAGCCATGCCCCCCTATTTAGGAGGCGGCGAAATGATTAAAGAGGTGAGCTTTGAAAAAACCACTTATAACGAACTCCCTTATAAATTCGAGGCAGGCACACCCAATATTGGCGATACCATTGCCCTTAAAGTAGCTATCGACTTTGTAAATGAAATTGGAAAAGCAAACATTGCCCAACACGAAGACGATTTACTACAGCACGCTACCGACGTTTTAAAACAAATTAAAGGCTTGAAAATAATAGGAGAAGCCGAAAACAAAGTGAGTGTAGTTTCTTTTATTGTGGATGATGTACACCACTATGATTTGGGCATGATGCTCGATGCCAATGGAATTGCCATCAGAACGGGGCATCATTGCACACAACCCTTAATGAAACGCTTGGAAATAGACGGAACAGCGCGTGCTTCTTTTGCAGTCTATAATACCAAAGAAGAAATTGATGCATTGGCAGAAGGAATTGATAAGGTTACAAAAATGTTTCGCTAGGCAATGAGCAAAACGAAATAAGCCTTTAAAAATCTTTTATCTTTCCTGTAAACCAAACATTTAATCCTCCTTTTTTATTAGGTTAATGAAGACTTTGAGATAGAAAAATCTAAAAACAAATGACTATTAACGAGATACAAGACGAGATTATAGAAGAGTTTAGCCTTTTCGATAACCGAAACGACCAATACGCCTATATTATTGAATTGGGTAAAAAGTTGGCTCAACTTCCTGAAAGCTTAAAGACAGAAGAAAACATAGTAAAGGGATGCCAATCGAAAGTATGGCTACAACCCGGTTTTGAAGAAGGGAAAGTACAGTTCCAAGCCGATAGCGACTCTACCTTGGTAAAAGGGTTAGTAGGCTTATTAGTAAGAGTTCTGTCCGATAGGATACCCGAGGAAATTAACAATGCCGAACTCTACTTTGTAGATAAAATTGGCTTAAGAGAAATGCTTTCGATGAATCGCTCGAATGGGCTTTCGGCAATGATCAAGCAAATGAGGCTATATGCCATCGCTTATCAGGCAAAATATAATTGAAAGCATAATGCACTTAAATGCTTGAAGCTTTTTTATATCAACTAATTTTGAGCAAACACTTAACTAGAAATTGATAATGACTGATAGAGAACTTAAAGAGAAGGTTTTAAATGTTTTGAAAACCATTTACGACCCCGAAATACCGGTAGATATTTATGAGTTAGGTCTAATTTATGAGATTACCGTTTACCCCATCAACAATGTTCATATTTTAATGACGCTCACCTCGCCAGCATGCCCTTCGGCAGAGGAAATTCCTGGAGAAGTAAAATCAAAAATAAAAGCAATTGAAGGCACCAACGAGGTGCAAGTAGAACTAACCTTTGATCCTCCTTACACGCAAGAGATGATGTCTGAAGCGGCTAAACTCGAACTCGGCTTCATGTAATTTTTAAGAACTAAATGCGCTGAAACACAGTTTTCAAAATAAATAATTTCACACAATTTATTTCGATACATAAAAAATAATATAATATGTACCCAGAACATTTAACGGCACCTATGAAAGCCGAACTAACTGAAGATGGCTTCCAAGATTTAACAACTCCTGAGCAAGTAACAGAACTGCTTGAAAAACCCAAAGGTACGGCTTTGGTGGTAGTGAATTCAGTATGTGGTTGTGCAGCAGGAGCGGCTCGTCCGGGCGTTAGAATGGCAGTGCGCCAAACACAAAATCTGCCCGATACAATAGCGACCGTTTTTGCCGGTGTAGATGCGGAAGCAACCCAAAAAGTAAGAGAATTTTTATTACCATATCCTCCGTCTTCTCCTGCAATTGCATTATTTAAAGATGGTGAGTTAATTCATTTGGTAGAACGCCATCATATTGAAGGCAGAAATGCGGAGATGATTGCCAATCATTTAACAGCAGTATTTGATGAGTACTGTGCTTAATCTATAACAAGTTTAAGTAAGAAAACCCAAGTCTTTCAATAGCTTGGGTTTTCTTTTTTTATAAGAACTTACTTAGAGCATGTTTAAAAATTTAATTTCTTAAAAACGAATTATCATAAAATAA
>CAZFQW010000345.1:0-4525 GCA_964521225.1 uncultured Roseobacteraceae bacterium | reverse complement strand
AAACTGTAGTCTTTAGTGCCTGGAGTTCTTAAGTTTCCAGGATAATTTTTTCGTTGTGCCATGAATTATTGTAAAAAACATCAAAATAGGACTATTCCGATATAAAATTATAATCTATTGTGAGCAATTTAGTAAATATTCGTAAAACACAAAAAAATCTTTATATAATTAAATTTGTGCGAAGTTTAGTTTTATGCGCCTTAAGCAGCTATCATTAACAATTCAATTAGAAAGGTAAAAAAAAGCGAATTTATTTAAAGTATTGATTATCAAATAACTATGATTAAACGTTTGTAATATGTTATACATCAGCCATAAAGAATCATCTAACAAGCGGAGCAGGTTTCCCTATGCCCACATAGTTACTTTTACATCAATTGTTTTTGTAGCATTCCTAAATTTATACTCGGTAAGTGTTCAAAATGGATTGCTAGAAATGATAACTAAGCCTCTTATTATGCTATCAATAGGAGGGTATTTTCTTTATTCCATTAAGAATAGAAAACCGCAAAACTCAAAAACTATTGTAGCATATACGCTTCTAGCTTTTGCATTTAGTTGGCTGGGAGATATCTTTTTACTTTTCTCCGAAAAATCGCTACATTATTTCCTGCTTGGTATTTTTAGCTTCTTTTGTAGCCAAGTTCTTTACATAATTTTATTTAAAAAACTGACTTACAAAAATTTGAATATCAGAAAGCTGGGTTTATATCCTTTGCCTTTTCTTATTTACTTTATAGGGTTTTATAGCCTCTTGTGGAGCGAGTTAGAGACTGTTTTTAAAGTAGCCGTGTTTATCTATGCACTTTCGCTTTCAACCATGGGAGTGGCTGCTTTAAGCAGGTTTCAGAGAAGTAATAAACAAAGTTTTGTGCTAGTTTTAGTAGGAGGGGGGCTGTTTATTTTATCTGATTCTTGCATTGCATATAGCAAATTTATTGAAAGTTTTGCCAATGCAGGAGTTGTAATCATGTTCACTTACATCTTAGCACAAATCTTCATTATGTTAGGAATCAAATCCTTTCTGTTTCATTCCAATTAGTTTTTCTAAACTTTGCGTTACTTTTTCTTCACTTATATTTCTTATTTTTCCTTCTTCACACATTAAAACGCGCTTAGAAAATTTCTTAAGAAAATTATGCTGATGGGTGGCCATTATAATTGCCGTATTTTCTTTTTGATGAATATCTACAAAAAGCTGAAATATTTCGTTAGAAACTCCCGGATCTAAGTTGCCAGTAGGCTCATCGGCAAGAATTATTTTTGGTTTGTTAAGTAATGCTCTTGCAATTGCTACTCTTTGCTGCTCGCCACCTGAAAGTTGAAGGGGGAAATACTGTCGTTTTTCAATGAGTTTAACTTGTGCCAGCACTTCACCAATGCGGTTATTAATTTCGGCTTTGTTTTTCCAACCTGTTGCTTTAAGTACAAACTCCAAATTACTTTCAATGCTTCTATCGGTTAGCAATTCAAATTCTTGAAAGATTATTCCAAGCTTTCTTCTCAGATAAGGAATATCTTTGTTTTTAAGCTGATTAAGACAGAAGCCTGCAACAACTCCCTCGCCCGAATTTATCTCTAAATCAGCATAAAGCAGTCTTAAAAATGTTGATTTACCACTACCCGTAGGGCCTATCAGATATAAAAACTCACCTTCTTTCACATCAATAAAAATATCTTCAAGCACTATTTGATTCTGCTGTTTCACCGAAACTTCTTTCAGTGTAATAACTTTTTCAGGAGTTTCACTCATAGCTGATACTAAGAAAGCGTCAAACTTTACTAATTGATGATTTTTAGAGGAGATGTGCTATATTTCAAGCTTCTTCAACTTACCAAAAGGAAGTTCTTCAATTATCTTTTTTAACTCATCTTCTTTACCTTCCAAACCATACTTCTCTAACTTTTTCAGCGGTCTATCGGCCCTGAAATAAGCGAAGAGGACAAAGTTTTCGTCGCGAAGTTGTATATAATCAGGAATTTTAGCTTTTCCTTTTACTTTAATAATGTACATAGGTTTGAAAGGGGATATTTTAAAACCCAACAGCCTCAGAACTGCTGGGTTTAAAAAAAAACAGGAATTAACCTTCCATTTTTTTTGCGTCTGCAATAAATGTAGCCATACCAGAGTCAGTTAATGGATGGTTTACCAAGCCTTTAATTACCGGAAGCGGACAAGTAGCTATATCAGCACCAACTTCTGCACACTGTATTAAATGCATAGTATGGCGTACTGAAGCGGCTAGTACTTCGGTTGCAATGCCGTAATTAGCAAAAATTTCCACAATCTGACTTACTAGCTCAATTCCATCGGCGGCGATATCATCTAATCTTCCTATAAAAGGAGATACAAAACTAGCACCTGCTTTGGCAGCAATTAGTGCCTGACCTGCAGAAAATATAAGCGTGCAATTTGTTTTAATTCCTTTATCAGAGAAATACTTTATTGCCTTTATTCCGTCTAAAGTCATAGGGATTTTAACATTAATCTTTGGGTCGATTAATGCAAGCTCATCTCCTTCTTTAATCATTTCATCGTAAGTAGTGGACATAACCTCAGCACTTACATCACCATCAACAATATCGCATATTGCTTTATAATGAGCCATAATAGCTTTTGTTCCCTTAATTCCTTCTTTAGCCATTAATGAGGGGTTGGTTGTTACTCCATCTAAAACCCCCATTTCGTGTGCTTCTTTTATATGCTCCAAATTAGCGGTATCTACAAAAAACTTCATAGTATAAACATTTAAGAGTTGAAAAATCTGAATTATGATGTAAAACTACTGATGTTAACTCTATAGAAGAAATGATTTGAAATAAATTACTGAGATAAAAAAAGATAGGCATAAAAAAGTGCAAGACTGACACCAAGTGCTACAACCAGATGCCCTTGCTACCTTTCGGTCCTGGGGGATTACTAGGAGCTTCTTGTGCCAGCTTGCGCTGCAAAGCTATTGTACAGTTTAGATTTTCCCAACTTTATTCAGCTTTAAATAAGAAATACTTCGCATTAAAATCTTATTCACTTGATGCTCAGGTCCTAAGTTTATGAAAATTTATATAACATCATCAGCAAACTTTCAAGGCAATCATTTCTTGAATTAAAAATCGCTAAGGACTTACAGATTATTTACGTTTGCAAACCTATGAACGTCTTCATAGTTATTTGAACAATTAATTATTCACTTAAATCACAACAGATATGACGCTTAATTATCGCAACTTATTTTTTGGAGTATTAGCCCTTTTGATTTTTTCTTGCGGGGGAGCTACAAAGGATAAAAATACTACAGAAATTGTAATAGAAGAAACAGAAACAAGCACTCCTAAAGTAAAGGGCGTGGAGATTACCTATTCGGTAGATACCTTAGAAATGAAGGGCTACATTGCATACGATGAAAACAGTACTGAAAAACGCCTCGGCATTTTAGTGATTCATGAGTGGTGGGGGCACAACGATTATGCTCGTAAAAGAGCTGATATGTTAGCAGAACTAGGCTATGTAGCATTAGCTGTCGATATGTATGGAGATGGCAAACAAGCAGGACACCCCGAAGATGCTCAGAAATTCATGATGAGCGTTATGAGCAACATGGAATCTGCAACAGCACGATTCGAGGAAGCTGTTAAAACATTAAAAAGTAATTCTAATGTTGATGCCGAAAAAATTGCAGCGATTGGGTACTGCTTTGGTGGTTCTGTTGCCTTAACTATGGCTAACTCTGGGATGGATTTAGCCGGAGTTGCAGCATTTCACAGTGGCTTACAATTACCAATTCAACCAGAACAAGGCAAAGTAACGGCAAAAGTTTTAGTTTGTAATGGTGCTGATGACCCATTTGTACCTGCCGAACAAGTAGCGTCTTTCAAAGCACAAATGGATTCTGCGGGAGTAGATTATAAGTACATTGGTTATGAAGGTGCGCTTCATGGTTTCACTAATCCGGGGGCAGACGCTATGGGAGAAAAATTTCAAATGCCATTAAAATATAATCAAGCTGCCGACGAGCAATCTTGGAATGAATTAAAAGAATTTTTTGCGGAGATTTTTTAATAAATTTCCTTGGAAAAAAAAGCATCAAAAAAAGGGGATTTTGTAAAATCCCCTTTTTTAATGTCATTGATTATTGAATTTAATTATTCAGTTGGAGGTAAAATTACTGCATCAATTACATGAACTACTCCGTTAGAAGCTTCTATATCGGCCATAACCACGTTGGCACCATTTACTTTTGCACCGTCAGTTGTTGTAATTGTTACTTCTGCGCCATTCGCAGTAGCAGCCGTCATGCCATCGCTTAAATCTGTTGACATTACCTTACCTGGTACAACATGGTATTTCAAGATAGCTACTAGCTTATCCTTATTCTCTGGTTTTAGCAAATCCTCTAGTGTGCCCGCCGGAAGAGCCGCAAAAGCATCGTTAGTGGGTGCAAAAACTGTAAAAGGGCCATCTCCTTGTAATACTTCTACAAGATCACCTGCTTTTACTGCTGCCACAAGTGTAGAAAGAGTCTCAGTT
>CAZFQW010000344.1:0-4536 GCA_964521225.1 uncultured Roseobacteraceae bacterium | reverse complement strand
CAACATTACAAATTTCTGTTTTTTACCCCAAGTATCGGGAAGATGTGTGATAAAAGAGCCGTCAATCATGTACCAAGTTTCTTTATCGTTTTGCAGTTTTTGCCCTAAAACAGAGTAAAGCATCATGCCGCTTTCGCCGACTGTATGGTTGCCAAATTCGGTTACAATGTGGGGTACAGGGACTCCGAATTTATCGCAAATGTTTTTAATATTTTCAATGATTTGGTCTGCCATATATTCGTAATCGTACTCATGTGCTAATGAGTTTTTAATAGGAAACCCACCGCCAATATCAAGCATATTTAACTTTGGTGCTATTTTTTTTAATTCACAGTATTTTCCGATGAATTTGTGTAGTTCAGCCCAATAATATTGCGTGTCTTTTATGCCAGAATTAATAAAAAAATGCAACATTTTAAGTGTAATGTTTTTATCTTCTTTTATTTGCTCTTTGTATAGGCTAAGCACATTTTTATATCGTACTCCTAAACGAGAGGTATAAAAATCAAAGTGAGGTTCTTCATCTGCTGCAATGCGAATTCCTATTTGCATGGGCTTTTTCACATTATTTTTATAATACTCTATTTCGTTAATATTATCGAGTACTGGAGTGCAGTTTTCAAACCCTTGATTTATTAAATTGGCAATTGCACTTTTATAACTTTCAGGTTTATATCCATTACAAATAATTAGTTGGTTTTTATTGATTTTCTCCTTTTCAAACAACTTACTAATAATGCTAATATCATAGGCGGAAGAGGTTTCTAGTTGAACTCCGTTTTTGAGTGCCTCTTCAATAATAAATTTGAAGTGAGAAGACTTTGTACAGTAACAATAAATATAATCGCCCCCATAATTATGGTTTTTAATAGCCTTCTGAAATGCTTCATTGGCGGCATTAATTTGAGAAGATACTTTGGGCAAATAGGTAACTTTTAAAGGAGTACCATATTCTTCAATCAACTGCATTAAAGGCACTCCCTGATATTCGAGCTCGTGCTCATTTAGAGAAAAGTCTTTATCGGGAAAGTGAAAGGTTTGATCAATTAAGTCGAAGTATTTTTGCATTATGAGCGTTGTGAAAAAGTCAAAAATTAAATTTGGTGAACAGATTGGTTCAAAAATGTCGTTAAACAGTCGGTTTTAAGGTAGCTATTGCTTTTTGTAAATTATTTAATCTAAAGCTTTTTAACTTTGAATTTGTTTAAAGTTTGCAATTATCGAAGATTAAAATCAATTTTTAATGGAAAAATCGCCAATAAATATCACACCACGTGCCGCACAGGAGGTACGAAAGATAATAGCACATAAAAATATTCCGGAAGGATACATGCTAAGAGTGGGTGTTAAAGGAGGTGGGTGCGGAGGCGCATCTTTTTTTATAGCGTTCGATTTACCCAAAGATATTGATCACATTTACAATACCTCAGAAGGTCTTTCTTTTATGATGCACAAAGGGCATTTAATGTATTTGTTAGATATAACACTCGATTACGAAGAACGAAGAACAGAACAAGGGTTCATCTTTAAAAAGCCTGAAAACGCGGTGAGTTAAAAGCACTTTTTTGTTAGATTGAACAACAAAAAACTATATTATGTATTATGCTCTAATCAAAAAAGTATTTGCCTAGCACTACACGTATATTTTTAAATCATATTATTAGAAGTGAATAAAACTCAGATCAGACTACCTCTTTTGTTAGCAGGAACACTCGTACTAGGGATATTAATAGGGAGTGAGGTTTTTACCCGATTTAAATACGGAGAAGGGACAAGAGGGAATGTTCAAAAATTTCGAGATGTTTTAAATTATATCGACCGCTACTATGTAGATAGCGTGAACCTCGATGAACTCACAAAAGAAGCAATTACGGAAATGCTTCATAAGCTGGATCCCCACACATCTTATGTACCTGCCAAAGAATATCAGCATGCTTTTGCCCAGCTCGAAGGTGGGTTCGATGGTATTGGGATTGAGTTTAATGTTTTTAGAGATACTATTAAAGTGCTTTCTGTGCAAGAGAATGGCCCTTCAGAAAAAGCAGGTTTGCAGTCAGGAGACCGCATTGTTGCCATTAATGGAACCAAAGTAGCAGGGGTGGGAATTACAAATAGCCGTATCGTTCAAATGCTTAGGGGAAAAAAAGGTACTGAAGTTTCTCTACAATTATTTCGACTAACAGAAAACCAAGAACTTACCGCAACGGTAATGAGAGACCAAGTAACCTCAGAGTCTGTTCCGTTAAGTTATAGTTTATCTGAAAAAACAGGTTATATACAAATTAGCCGCTTTGCCCGCTATACGCACCGAGATTTTTTAAAAGCACTTAAAACCCTAAAAGCCCAGGGCATGGAAGAGCTAGTTCTTGATTTAAGAGATAACTCTGGCGGATACCTTAGCCAAGCCGTTGCCGTTGCCGATGAACTACTGGCAGGACGAAAAGAAATAGTCTACACAAGAGGAAAAGAAAAACGCTTTAACCAAGAAGAGCGAGCAGAAAAGAAAGGGCTTTTTGAAGAAGGAGCTTTAGTAGTTCTCATTAACGAGAACAGCGCTTCTGCCTCTGAGTTACTTGCCGGTGCTTTACAAGATTACGACAGGGCACTTATTGTAGGCAGAAGGTCTTTTGGAAAAGGCTTAGTACAACTACCCATTACATTGGAAGACGAGTCGGTGCTTCGTCTTACCATTTCACGCTATTACACGCCTAGTGGTAGGTCAATTCAGAAATCTTATGAAGACGGAATAGATGCTTACAGACAAGAAGTTAGCGAAAGATATTTTTCCGGAGAAGTATTCAATGCCGATAGCTTCTCTTTAGAAAATACTACCAATTTATACTATACTGAAAACGGTAGAACGGTATATGGTGGCGGCGGAATCACGCCCGATTACTTTATTCCTATCGATACTTTGAGGTTCAATTCGGTACTTAATAAAATAAACGAGTACGATATTATCCGCGATTTTGCCAAATCTATTACCGAAGAGGTAAGGAACGAACTGATTGATACTAAGCTGTTAGAGGAAAAACATTTTCGGTGCTGCTATAATCTTTCAGAGGCATATATTAATATTTTAAAATCGCTTCTGAAAGAGAATGAAATTATTTTGAATGATGCTGATTTTAGCCAAAATAAACGGCATATAGAAAACAGCGTACGCGCGTATTTGGGTAGGGAAATTTTCAGCGATAAGGTATACTATGCCATCCTTCACGAAAAAGATAATGAGGTTTTAACTGCTGCCGAATTATTAGAAGAAGCTAAGAGGTTGAACGATTAGCATCTAATAACACCTATAATCAGTACATAGCCATCAATTTAAAACTAGTACTACAGCCACTAAATCCTTAAACATGCTCTAATGTTAAAACATGTATGTGGTTATCTTTTGGAATAGTTTTACTCATTTATACAAAAGCTGTAATTTTCTTGGCAAAGTAAGTGGCCAATGAAAAGAGGTTTGCGAGCGCTGCCACAATCTTATACCTTAAGGGGAATAAGGTTTTGGAGAGACCAAAATTTTTTACTAAAACTTCAAAATGATATATCGACCGTTTGTAGTAATTTGGTAAACCTGTTCGCAATCATTTTCTGAATGGTAGGCAGTAGGCAGCATTCAACCTTAAAAAAAAGAATCTGATGAAAATATTGTTACAGGAAACGCACGCTCAGGTATTCCACGACGAAAAACAACATTTCATAGAAATACGGATACAAGAGGGGATTTCTAAAAACGATTATCAGTTTGCATACGAACATGCGCTAGTAGCTGCCAAGACCAATAACGTGAAAAAATTCTTGATTAATGAAGGCGTGCTGGTGTCGTCGAGTTATGCCTTAAAAACTTGGTTTGCTATTAATTTTTTACCTCGTTTTTTCTCAAAATTGGGGCTTAACGTGCAATTGGCGGTTGTTAGGCGTAAAAATAAAATCACAAGTTTGAGCAGCAAAATCATAGACAAAGCACATAATACCCTAAAGGCTAAATTTCAGTTAGAATTTTTTGAAGACGATGAAAAAGCAGTGGATTGGTTAACCATTGTCGTTAAAAAAGAGATTCGCTGAAATTAAAGTGGAGCCTCTTCTGCTTTATTATTTGCGCAGCCGAAAAAGGCAGTCTATTCTAAATATTCAGGAGGGGTAAGGTAAGTGTAAATCGATACAGATTGGAGTACTTTGGGTTTCAGAAAAGTAGAATTTGTAAAAAAGAGGACAAGAAGGACTAGCTTTGCGCTTGCTAAAGAAGTGAAACGAAAAACTAGTGGTAACTAAGGCTGCATTATTCCTTTCATTGCGTAACTTAGGCTTTGTCCTTATCATACGTTAAAGACTAATAATTTACTCTTGCAAAATGGTTCTTAACCGTCTATTATCTATCATTATTCTGATGACAAGCTGCGTTTCGTTATCGGATGCCCAAAACTACAGCATTAGCAAATACACCAGTAAAAATGGTCTTGCACAAAACGAGTGTAGGGTGCTTATGAAAGATGTAAGAGGGAATATTTGGGTAGGCACGCAGCAAGGAGG
>CAZFQW010000343.1:0-4545 GCA_964521225.1 uncultured Roseobacteraceae bacterium | reverse complement strand
ATTATTTTATGATAATTCGTTTTTAAGAAATTAAATTTTTAAACATGCTCTAAACAGAAAATGCGCTGAATTGAACTACTCAGCGCATTTTCTATGGCGTTTTTTGAAGAGATTATCTGCTAAAGAATACTTAACCCAAAGAAGCGGTCGGTTACGGTAAGCAGAAATAAAATTCCTAAAATGAGTGGGCAAATAATACTTACCGCCCAATTGATATACTTTGCAATAAACGACCCTCTAAGGCCAGGGAAGCCGTCTTCTAGCTCTGCGTATAAATTCTCTTTTTTCCAAACGTAGGCAGTAAAAAAACAAATTAGAAAACCTCCGAGAGGTAAGAACGAATCGTTAGCGAGGTGCCCTATGAAAGTCATGAAATCGGTAGGAGAGTCGCTACCTAAATAGGTAATAAACTCGCTGAAAAACGCTGAGTAGCCGTTCCCCACCATCGAAGGAATTCCGATGACAAAAATGATAACTGCAGTAACCCACACTGCTCTATTTCTTGGAACACTGTGCTCATCTACTACATACGAAACGGGGACTTCTAAAAGAGAAACAGTAGAAGTAAGGGCGGCGAAAGAAAGTAGTAAGAAGAAAAACCCTCCAATCACGATGCCTAATATAGGCCCGAAGGATTCAAATACACCCGGAAGTGCCACGAAGATTAACCCAATTCCCCCATCGGTAGAAAGGCCTTGTGAAAATACAAGTGGGAACATTAAAAGACCTGCAATAAAGGCAATGAAAACATCGGTTAGCGTTATTAAAGCAGCAGAAGAAACAATATTTTCGTTTTTGCTTAGGTAGGAGCCATACGTAATGTGCGTTCCCATCCCTAATGAAAGAGAGAAAAATGCTTGCCCTAATGCGCTATAAACCACGTTAGGATTTAGTTTGCTAAAATCGGGAACTAAGTAAAACTCTACCCCTGCCATAGCACCATCTAATGTGAGGGCATACACTACTAAGAGCAGAATTAATACTAATAATGAGGGCATTAAAATCTTCGATGCCTTTTCAATACCTCCACTTACTCCTCTTGAAACTATAAGCGCTGTGGCACTCATAAATACAATTGAATAGCCTGTTATTTTTACAACATCTTTAATGTATTCCGAAAATTGGCCTCCTATGGCAAAATTTCCAAATGTAATTTCTACAAAGTAGCCAAAAGCCCAAGCGGCTACTACGTTGTAGAACGATAATATCAGAATACCGCTAATTACTCCCAGTTTCCCTATAAAATTCCAGTTTTTGTATCCAAGAGCATTGAATGCCCCCACAGGGTTTCGAGAGGTTTTCCTGCCAATAGCGATTTCGGCTACCATTACTGGGAAACACAGAATGAAACAAAAAAGCAGATACATTACCACAAAGGCAGCTCCACCTCCGTTACCAACTTCAAAAGGAAACTTTACAATGTTGCCTATGCCAACTGCCGAGCCTGCTGCTGCTAGTACAAACCCGATTCTACTTGAAAAACCACCTCTACTTGCCATATATTAGTTTAAGTTAATTTAAGCGTATAATGAATTTAAGGTTGCGTAAATTTTGTAAAAAAGGTTCATCCTGCAAAAAAAGAACCCTCTACTTTTTATTCTATTAAGATTTGACTTTACAAAATGGCATTGATTTCTCCATCAGAATTAAAAAACAAGGGCAAATTATAAAGTGTAAATTTGCGTAATATCGTTATTATTTATAATTAAGGGCTGTTTTTTATTCTTTCCTTTCAGGTAATAGCAAGAAAACTAAAAAAGTTGTTATAAATCGTAAGCTAAAGTAATTTTAGGCCCTAGCATTTTTAAACTGAATTTCATTTAAACTCAAGACTTATGTCTAAACTTCGATTTGAAGCTTTACAAAAAGTACAGGAAAGAGCATTTGTAGAAGTAAAAGCTCCTTCTAACAAAATCTCTGATTACTTTGGGGAAAGGGC
This sequence comes from uncultured Roseobacteraceae bacterium, assembly GCA_964521225.1. Classification (GTDB taxonomy): domain Bacteria; phylum Bacteroidota; class Bacteroidia; order Cytophagales; family Flammeovirgaceae; genus CAYUJH01. The sequence continues at coordinate 2,606 of CAZFQW010000343.1, read as the reverse complement.
TTTTGGCTTTGAACAGATGAAAAATCATCTATCTCCTGAAACATATAATGAAGTAAAGTTAGCAACTGAAAAAGGTAGAAAAATTAGCAAAGCCGCCGCCGACTCCATTGCTGCAGCAGTAAAAACCTGGGCTACCGATAAAGGAATAACACACTATACACACTGGTTTCAGCCACTTACAGGAGCAACTGCCGAAAAGCACGATACATTTTTTGATGCTTCCAAAGGACTTGAAAATTTTAGAGGGTCGGCATTGGTACAGCAAGAGCCCGACGCCTCCTCGTTTCCAAGTGGGGGCATCCGCAGTACCTTTGAAGCCCGTGGCTACACCGCTTGGGACCCAAGCTCCCCCATGTTTATCATGGAAAACACACTGTGCGTTCCAACAATATTTGTGTCTTACACTGGCGAGGCACTTGACTATAAAGCACCCCTCTTAAAAGCCAATGAGGCAATTGATAATGCCGCTACTCGTGTTTGCCGTTATTTTGATAGAAATGTAAATAGAGTGATTCCTACATTAGGATGCGAACAAGAATTTTTTGTGATTGACAGAGCCTTACACGATGCTCGCCCCGATTTAGTGATGGGTGGAAGAACTGTTTTTGGCCATGAACCTGCACGGGGGCAACAGCTCGACGACCACTATTTTGGTGCAATCCCTACCAGGATTTATCAGTTTATGAGAGCCTTTGAAATTGAGTGCCATCGCTTAGGGATTCCCGTAAGTACTCGGCACAACGAGGTAGCCCCAAGCCAGTTTGAAGTCGCTCCGCTTTTCGAAGAAATGAATGTAGCCGTTGATCACAACGTACTACTTAAAGATGTAATGGAAAGAGTGGCAGAACGGCATCATCTAAAAGTTTTATTTCACGAAAAACCTTTTTCGGGGCTTAATGGTAGCGGCAAACACAACAATTGGTCGTTAATGACTGCCGAAGGGATTAACCTTTTGCAACCTAGTAGCAGCGCAAGAGAAAACCTTTCGTTCCTAACTTTCTTTGTCAACATTATTAAGGCAGTTCACGACTATGCCGACTTGCTAAGAGCAAGCATTGCTTCGGCAGGGAACGATTACCGATTAGGAGCAAATGAAGCCCCTCCGGCAATTATGTCTGTTTTTGTAGGCTCTCAGCTAACCGCCGTTTTAGACGAACTCGCCCAAAATGGGAACATCAAAATAAAAAAAGGCGACAATATGTATATGAAATTAGGAATCGATAAAATTCCTGAAATTATATTAGATAATACAGACCGAAACAGAACCTCGCCATTTGCATTTACAGGCAATAAATTTGAATTAAGAGCCGTAGGTGCCGATACAAACCCCGCTGCCCCTATGACTGTGCTTAACTTAATTGTTGCCAACCAACTCACTAAATTTGCCGATGAGGTAGACGCTGAAATAGAAATAGAAAAAGAAAAGCGTTTGGCAATTATTGATATTCTTAGAAGGTATATCCAAGAAAGTTCTAATGTAAGGTTTGAAGGCGACGGCTATTCGAAAGAATGGGAAAAGGAAGCAAAGAAGAGAGGGCTATCTAATTTAAGGGATACGCCAAGAGCATTAAACGCTTATGTTTCTAAAGAAGCCATAAAGCTGTTTGAAGAATACCATGTATGCTCTTCCATAGAACTACATGCCCGCAGAGAGATTTTATTGGAAAACTATATTCGTAAAATTCAGATTGAATCTAGGATTATGGGCGATTTGGCGCTCAATCATGTTATTCCTACTGCAATTGACTACCAAAATAAGCTCATTACCAATGCTAACGGGCTAAAGAGTTTAGGCTTAGATTATACCGCAGTGCTCCAAGCAATCGACGAAATTACTAGCCACATAGAGATTGTTAAAATTAGTGTTACCGATATGATTAACGAGCGAAAACGCATTAATAAAATCGAAGATAACGCTAAAAAGGCGGTGGCATATTGCGATGATATCAGGGAGAAATATTTTGAAAAAATCCGCTATTCAGTCGATAAGTTAGAGCTTTTTGTGGATAGTGAAGCATGGCCTTTACCAAAATACAGAGAGCTGTTGTTTTTGAAATAGAACTCCTATTGAGTTCATTAAACAGGTACGTGGTATAGAAGTGTTTAAAGAGCATGAAATTCGGTAAACTAGAAGATATTTCGCAGGTAGACTTTTCGCTTCCCGATGACCCTAGCGGTACGGCGGAAGTGCTCAATAAAAATAAGGGCAGCCAAAATAAACTCAACGTATATTTTGGCTGCCCTGCTTGGTCTTGTAAAGAGTGGGTGGGTAAATATTACCCTGCGAAAACGAAACCTGCCGATTACCTCTATCATTATTCAAGGCAATTCAATACTATTGAACTCAACACTACACATTACCGAATTCCTAAGCCAGAAACCATCAACCGTTGGAAACAAAGTGTACCGAAAGGGTTTACTTTCTGCCCAAAATTGCCTCAATCTATCAGTCACAAAAAATTTTTTCAGGGCACACAAGAAGCCCTCATTCAATTTGCCGAATCGGTAAATAAACTAGAACGCACTTTAGGTACTACTTTTATGCAATTGCCTCCCTATTTTCAGCCAAAAGACCAATGGGCATTAGAGCAGTTTATCGAAAATTT
>CAZFQW010000342.1:0-4547 GCA_964521225.1 uncultured Roseobacteraceae bacterium | reverse complement strand
CTTTAAATTCCATCAAGCCATAGGCGGTTAAAGCTTCGTGGGCTGGCGCACCTCGAAACCATTCGTAGCCGTTTTCTTCGGTTTCAAAAGAAACCAAACGCTTGTAGCCCTCTTCAATTAAAGCATCGGCTTTGGTGCTTGCAACGGCATTTTCAATGCCCGCTTCGTCTATGTATCTCCTTACCAAAAGGTTCGGATAAGTACTCGAAGAAGTTTGCTCGAAACAACCGTAAGGCTCTCTCAAAATCGACTCAATTCCTGAAAGCAAATCGCTCATTAAAGTGGGGTAAGCGGTGAGCCTAGCTTCGAGCGTACCCGCCACCAAATTTCTGATTGGGAACTGATAAGCCTTTTCTTCTTGCCCTGAGAATGCCAAGTTAATTGGAAATCCTTTTGCCATGGTGTTTACCTCTTGCTCAAAAGCATCTCTAACGTTCTTTCCTTCAAATTGAATGGCGATTTTCCCTTTGCCAGGTTCGTTCAGAACCGTATAGGGGAGATAAAAGGTCTTTGAGATTTTGGCAGGGATGCTCACATAGTTAGGCAGTTTTCCGTTTGCCGACCAAGCGGTTGGATTTTCAAAGCTCAATTTCCCTTCAATTTCCTCCGAGGTGTTGTTGGTTAAGGTCAACGGAATTTGCACATTGTCGCCCATGCTTACGGCAACAGGTACTTTCGCATCCATGCTAAAGGGCAGTTCGTTGTAAAAAATCGCCTCGCCTCTGCCCACCGTTCCTTCTTCGCCAATGCCTTCAAGGGTTGCTCTAAACGCAGTAATTTCGTCGGAAGTTGGGAAACTTACCTGCGCTTTTCCACTTCTATCGGTAACAATATCGCCCTTCCAAAAAATGGTAGAACGGAAATCGGTACGCTTTTCAGGCTTTTCGTTGGTATTGTAAATGGGAACTGAAAATTCTCTTGCACGATAGTACACAATTGCCGGTACGGTTGGCTTTTCTATGGGTTCGTCGAAAGCGATGTCTCCAAAAACATCCACGTTTTCTTCAAAGTCGCCCCAATCGTCAGCCCTAAAATCTGCTTCAACCTCTTCTTTTGCCTTTGTAGCTACGTCTGCTCTATTAAATTCGGCTAGTGGCGCTTCCTCTATTGCTACGCCTGCGGCTTTCCCCTGCAACATATCGGCGACTCCCATCTCTCTGAACATCATTTCTTCTTCGGCTACCTCGTCCATCATCATCACTGCCATAGGAGCATTTTCAACATCTCTTGCGTTTCTTCTATTGAACATCCTCACAGGAGGTACTAGCTCAATCACCATATTTTGGCTATAACTTGCCACGCTAACTTCTCTTTCTTTTCCTTTTTTGGTATAAAGTTCAAACGTTTTAGGTTCGTACAGTTTTAAGCCCTCAATGCTAAATTCGCCTTTCAGGTTGGTTCTTACGCTGATGTTATCGGGAAGGACTTTAATTTCCACATCAGGGACTATTTGCCCGAAGCGTTGTACTTTCCCTGCAATCATGGCTTTTTCGGCGATGTGCTGAGGGGTGGGCAAGCCTTCTCTAATTTCTTTCCAAGTGAATTTCCTCCAGCCTTGAGTCATCATCAACAGATTGAGCGCAGCAAGCGATTTCTCTTCGCTTTCATCAAAAAAGAAATTAGGCTCATAGATTTCTCCGCTTAAATTGGGTTCTAACAATAATTTCGATAAGATGTTCCCCTGCTTATCATCGGAAAAAGAAAGCAGCTTATCGTCGACCACGGCCAACGAAAACTGACCGGGTACGGGAATGCCTTGTTCGTCGGTAATGGTAATCTCTAAGGTAACCTCTTCTCGGGGTGTCAACTTCTCTTTATTTGGGGCGATTTTGATGTTTAACTTTTTATTTCGATTGAGGAAAACCAAACGTTCGGCACGCTCAATTCCTTTGGCATCGAACAATGTAAACTGTGTTACACCAATGGGGAACAATGCCGTTTCAATCGTGATTTCATTTACGCCTTTATCTGCTTCAATGCTTTTTTGCAGGTAAATTTCGCCTCTGCTTTGCCCAATAAGGTTCAAGGCTTCTTTTAATGGAGAATGAATTTTTATGTTGATTTTATCCTGATTTTGTTCAACTCCTAAAGTGTAACCTTTTGAAAGTACGTTGGGTAACTGCCAACTTTGCGTAACGTTTTTAGGGCTAGTGATTTTAGCGGTGTAAATTTCCTCTGCTTTAGGTTTGAAGTTAAAACTCCCCATTCCTTGATGAAAACTCGAAAATTCCGCCACCTTTTTTCCTTTTGTGTTGAGGATTTCGCCACTAGCATCGGCAGGTTTATCGAACTCATTCAATATTCTGAATGCCACTTTACTTTCTACTCCTGCTACCAAATCGCCTCCTTCGGGGAAAAAATTGACTTTAAATTGATTGAGTACAATGGGAATAGAACGGCTGATAGACTCTGCTTGCCCGTTGTGCTGAAGCATCACTAGCAACAGGCCATCGGGGTTTACAATTTGCTTGGGCAGTTTATCGGAAATAGCTGCTTTGCCACTGCCATCGGTTTTGCCTTTCCCGTTGGCAATAATTTTGCCCTCCACCTGCACCCGATAGGCGAAGCCGTAATTGCTGAGGGGCTCATTGTTCAACTTTCCGAGCGTAACTTCTGCCGAAAATTCATCTCCTACGCCATACGCTTCTTTTTCAAAGTCTAGCTTCATTTTAAGGCGAGGGAGCACCACTTTTTGCACCTGAATTTCCTTCTCGAAATAGAAAGGGCTTTTCTCGTTTTTTTGCCATTCGGTGTAAGCTTTAATGGTGTAGAGTCCGCCGTTGGCTTCTTCTGCAATTTCAAAATCGCCAGAGGCTACGCCATCGGTAACAATTAAGGTGTATTCTTTTTCGGTGTTTCCTCTAGGGCCAATTAGCTCCACTTTTATCATATCGCTAATGGGCGAGGGTTTCATATTTTGTTCGTTTCTGAGATAGGCTTGAAACCATACGGTTTCGCCCGGTTTGTAGAGCGTTTTATCGGTATGCAGATACACCTGCTCGTTCGCTTGCTTTTCCTTAGCCTCTGAAAAAAGCTGAACGAGTTTTTTGAGCCAGTCGTTTCGGTAAATATCCATAGTAAGGGGGTTGTGAAATGCTGAAATGCCAAATAACATTAGGGTGGCAATGCAAAAAATGACGATTCGTTTCATAAGTAGATTGATTTAGTTGAAACATTCGTAAGTTAGTTTTTTCTTACGGTTTGTAGTAGAGATGCGAAAGGTTAAACAATTCCACAAAAGTTTTTGATGATGAGATGATAGTTTAGCCCTTCAATAAGTTCGGGGTGATATTTTGGTTTTCAAACGCTTTAATTCTTACTATTTCGAAAGAATTATCCATGATTTTAAATTACAAAATAAAACCATCATCCCAATTTTAGGCGATTGAATCAATTTATTAGACCAATCGTTAAATTATAAATCGAAATGCTAAAGTATGAACCAAACAGACTATTTATCCAGAATAACTATAAATCCAGAGCAATGCGGAGGAAAGCCTTGCATAAGAGGCTTACGCATTCGAGTGAGTGATGTATTGGACTTATTATTTTATGGATTAAATGAAACGGAGATTTTAGAAGAACTCCCTGACTTAGAAAAAAAGGATATTCAGGCATGTTTAGCGTTTGTTAGTGAGAAATTAAAGCAAACTGCTTAAATAAAATGGAAGAGTGCATTTTAATTGATGCTCAACTTTCCCCAAGTTTGGCAAAATGGATTACTGATAAATTTAACTATTCTTGTTATTCCCTTCATTTTCTTGGATTTCAAAACTTTACAGATGAAGAAATTTTTCTTGAAGCGAGAAAAATGAATGCAAGAATCCTAACGAAGGATATTGATTTTCTGGAGCTTCAAAAAAGACTTGGAGCACCCCCAAAAGTAATATGGGTAAGAATAGGAAATACCTCAAATAAAGCTATGAAAGAAGCACTTTCTGCTCAACTAATCGATGCAATGGAAATATTAAAAACAAGTAGTTTAGTTGAGGTTATTTAATTAGAAAAATCACACCATCCCAACATCAAATTATCAAACCATCACCCCTCCAACCTCTTCAACTCTTCTCGTAATTTCTTGGGCATTTTGGCAACTACTTGTTCGTAAGAGTGGGTAATCCAGTGTTTAATTTGCTTATCGGTCAGTTCGCCATTGAGCAAAAGGGTATTCCAGTATTTTTTGTGCATGTGGTAACCTTCAATTACTGAAGTATATTTTTCACGAAGTTCCACGGCGATTTCGGGGTTGCATTTCACGTTGATACTTTCAAAGGTTTCTATGTTGGTAAGTGCATACATTTTGCTCATCACTCTAAAAACCAAAACTTGGTCGTCGAAGGGCATTGCTTCGGTAGTTCCTTTAAGGGAGAGGCAATACTCTCGGAATTCTTCGATGTTCATGTTTGAGTTAGTTTAGTTTTTCTATAAAAAACAACAAGCCCATAGATGAGAACCTATAGGCCTGAATACAATCGGCAGCACATCTTTTAAGATGTGCGTGGAGCTACTTCTAGCTTGTATGTTACAATCTTAGAGCATGTTTAAAA
>CAZFQW010000341.1:0-4558 GCA_964521225.1 uncultured Roseobacteraceae bacterium | reverse complement strand
TAGAGTGCAAAGCACCCACAGTGAAGCTAAATGAAAATGTTTTAAAGCAAGTTTTGACTTACAACCAAAACATAAAAGCACCTTATATTGCCTTAACCAATGGGCTAACTCACTTATATGGGCAGTTAGATATTGCAACAAAAAAAATCAGGCAACTCACTGCGCTACCTGATTTTTCTTGCTAAATATTAAGTGATGGTTCTTGCATATCGGCTTCGCTAATAATAAAGAAACCATCACTTCCTTCTTTTTGATAAAGAGGCATTAATATGTAACCATCGTATTGCGAACGGATTTCGCCATGTTGATCCTTTGCAAGCAAATCGTCTTTTTTTATACGGTCATAGTTTTTGAAACCGGGCATCATTTCAAAACGATCGCTCGCCTTTATTTTATGGCAGTAGTCTAGCTTTAAGTATTTAGGTAGTTGCGAGGCAAAATCACTAAGTACTTGGTAGTTTAGGACTTCTTCTGGGATTTGGTGTTTTTCGATCAAGGCTGTTTGCAACAAAATTTGCCACATAGTTAAACGGTGGTTTTCTATGGTTTCTTTACTTCCAATTTTTCCGCCTTCAAAACCTAGTGCAATAAAGCCATGCTCTGCCATGTAAGGCACAGTGGTATTGTGGAGGCTATCATGAAGTTTTAATAGTACTGGCGAATATAGTTCATCTACTATAAAGGCAGATTCTTTATAATCTTTTACGATAGCGAAAATGCCATTTGCGGCAGAAGTGCCATGTAGATCTATGAAAATCTTTTGCCGGTAATTATCGAGATTAATAGAATCGATTACATCGCAAAGGGCTGCTAACTCTTCAAACTCAGGGTGGTCGTGTTGGTGGTTTCTGGCAATATGAATTATTTCATCAGACCAAAGGCGGTTTAAATCTTCTTCAATATATCTTTTACCTCCTTTTAAAGCCTTTACATTTCCTCTTACCCCAATAAACCTTCCTTTTAATTTTTCTTCTTTGCGGGCTAGGGTTTCAAATATTTTTTCAAGAGCGATAACTCCACCCACTTCATTTCCATGGATACCTGCAAAACATACAATTAATGTGTGGGCACTTTCAGGGCCAATATCACCGATTATTCTTTCGTTACTTTTCATTATAAACTCAATTTAAATGTAGGTAAAAAAATACTGTCACTTTGTATAGAAGTGACAGTGATTATATAGATAACAAATTTTTATTGCTTTTAGCTTTAATAAAAATATTTTTTTACCGGCATTTATTCTTCATTTTTAGCTTCTAAAGAGGCCAAGATTTTTTTTATTTTTTTTCTTCTTGCGGCAAATCGTTTTAATAAACTTGCGGAGATTTTAATAAAGTTTCCTTCTGTAATTATCCCTACTAATTTTTTATTAGTTACCACTGGTAAACAGCCTGTATCAGTTTTTTGCATCATTTCCATTGCTTCTACTATGGTAGCTTCGGGGCTAATTGTTAACGGGTTTTTTATCATTAAATCTTCCATTAAAGAATCATCGGATTGCGTAGGGTCTTTGTGCAAATTCACAAAGTACTTTAGTAAATCTTTCATGGTGATTAAACCAATTAACTCGCCTTCTTTATTTTCGATAGGCATATACCTGACCGATTTCCACGACATCATATCGGCACTAAATTCTGGTATATCATCTTTGTTTACTGTGAAGATGTCGGTAGTCATAAACTCTTCTACTAAAAGCGAAGAAGGTTCCCAATCGGCAATATCGTTTATACTTGCCAATGGCCAACGGTGCACGGGTTCTCCACTCATTTGGTTTCGGCTAATTCCGGCTACTAATGCCGTAGTCGCTTCTTCTTTAGAGGTTTCTTTGATCAGTTTTGAATAAGAGTTGAGCATCCAACGAGAACCTGTTTGGCAGCTTTTGTTTCTTTCTTCTATAACGCCTAAATATTTATCAATATCCTCTGCATTTACATTTGCTTTTTTTAGCCCTTCTTTAGCGATAGGGATCAATTCTTTTTCAATTAATTCTGTGTCGTTCACGGTGCTATTGTTTAACCATTGGAAACGGTTTCCTAAACCTGCACGAGCAGCAATTAAGAAGTTAGATTTGGCATCGTCGAAGTCGAGTAGTTTGGTAACATCGGGGTAAACATCACCAAAGCCATTCATAAGCCCTATCCAAAAAGCAGAGTTGGCAACTTCGTCTGTAACGGTAGGCCCTGCGGGTAAAATTCTGTTTTCAATACGCATGTGCGGTTTCCCGTTGGGGCTAATGCCATAACACGGGCGGTTCCAACGGTACACTGTAGAATTATGAATACTTAGTGCTTTTAGTTTCGGGGTAATTCCTTTTTCAATACATTCGAGTACATCCTCTTCAATATCAGTAACTAATAAAGGCTTAAATCTTATGATGTCTTCTTTGTATAAATCTAGGATAGAGTCTTTTACCCAACCAGTGCCAAAAGTTACTCTTGGGCTAGTGTATCTGAGGTGTTCGCCGGTAATTCTGGTATCTACCGATTGCTGAAAGAGGGCAATTCTGGTTTCGCTCCAAAGCCTTTTGCCAAATAGCATTGGGGAGTTAGTGCTTATTGCCAAAATTGGAGCAGCAATCGCTTGCGCTATATTGTATTTCTGCACAAATTCTTCGGGTTTAATCTGCAAATGGACTTGGTAACTTGTGTTACAAGCTTCAATCATTGCAGAACTTTGCCGAATGTTGAGTTCGTCAAGCCCTTCAATTTTTAAATCAAATGAATTGCCTCTTGATTGAGTGATGGAGTCTATTAACGCATAGTAGCGGTCTATTGGGGTTAAGTTGTTCAGTTCCAAATCGAACTTGCGGATAGTAGGAAGTATTCCGGTAAGCAGTGGCATGGCATCGCACTCCAATGCAACTAGCTGAAGGTGATTTAAAAGGGCTTTAATAGTATCTTCTGTTTTAGAAAAACAATCTCCTGTAAAGGGAAGGGGTTCTAGGTTAGCCTCAAGGTTAAACCTTGCTAGTTCTGTGGTAAAACTTGGATGATTAATTTTTTCTAAAATCTCAACTGACTTTGGAGCAGGTTTGCCATGTTCATCTATTAAACAAATTTCTTGTTCTGCACCTATTTTCATAGAATCGCTCTCAAACCAATTCAAATCAAGCATTTTCTCAAGTGCTTGCATGTCTTTCAGAAGAAACCGTGTGAACTGGTTCATTTCCGCTTGTCCGGCAGGGATTCTTACTCCTTTTGCTCCCATATTTTATTTTTTTAAGTGGTTTGAATTTTTACTTGAATAAGTAGCGATGAATATTATTGTAACTCATGCCGTAAAGAAGTATTAATATAAGACATCCAAAGCATAATTTGCATTTATGACGTAAAGAAAATATTCTTTTCGAGAGAAGCCCTTTATTTTTGATAATTATGCAAAAAGATACTTTTCTCACAATTAAAGAAACTTCTGAAGGCTTTTACAAAGAAAAAGGAAGTAAGTTTATTGCCTATGCTTTCCCCGTAAAAACCGAGGAAGAGATAAAAGAGCAGTTAGCAGCACTAAAAAAACAGTATTACGATGCCCGCCACCATTGCTATGCGTATATGCTGGGGCGAGAGCGAACAACTTTTAGAGCAAACGACGACGGCGAACCAAGCAACTCTGCCGGGATGCCCATTCTAGGGCAAATTCGCTCTAAAGAACTCACCAATATTTGTATAGTAGTAATTCGCTACTTTGGAGGGACTAAACTGGGCGTAAGCGGGTTAATTGGCGCTTACCGAACCGCTGCGGCATTAGCCATTGAAGCAGGGGAAATTGTTGAGGAAATTGTGAGCTGCCCTATTAAATTAAGATTTGAGTACCCTCAAATGAACGATATAATGAAAATAGGGAAAAACTACCAACTCGATATGTCGGACCAAGTATTTGATGAAAAGTGTACCATCCGATTTTCGCTTCGAGAGAGCCTTTTAGCAGAAGTTTTAGCAAAACTAGAAAAAGTAGAAGGTACTGAAATTGAAAAATAATCTGGTTGAAGTTCCTTACTTAATGTTAAATTGGAGCTTTAAAGAAATTATCTTAGAAGGAAGGCAAAAAGATTGAATGTCTCTTTGTTGCGTAATAATTTCAACTCGTCTTTTAATAAAAATAATCTAATATGAAACATCTTCAAATTTTAACTATACTCTTACTGGTTTCAGTTGGTGGTTTCGCCAATGATGGTACGCCCGCCATGCAAACTAAAACGTTACCACTTCAACCCGTTCATCCTAAAAAAATAGAGCTTAAGCATTTGGATAGTCAGGTAGTACAAGCCTTAAAACAAGCACTTTCAATTGGAGTAGATAGTGCAGTAACTCGTCTTTCATCTTTAAATGGTTTTTTTAAAGATGAAATCATTAAAATCCTTTTACCTCCAGAAGCAGCTAACTTACTCGTTAAACTTAATAAATCTAGGGCAGGGCGCAGAGTGTACAATAAAACAATGAAACCAATTGTAAACGACTTGGTTTTAAGCATGAACCGAGCAGCAGAAGACGCTTCTCAAAAAGCCAGTCCTATTTTTATGGATGCTATTAAAACGATGACAATCCCCGATGCCCTCAATATT
>CAZFQW010000340.1:2108-4567 GCA_964521225.1 uncultured Roseobacteraceae bacterium | reverse complement strand
GCTAAAAAAAGGTGAGCGTGCTGTAATTAAGCAAATGCTCAGCGAGGAACTATCTGCGAGGTTATTAGAAATAGGAATGCTACCGGGGAAAGAAATTCAGCTAGTGCGCAAAGCTCCTTTTGGGAATCCCCTTTACTTAAAAATTTCGGGAAACCACCTTTCTATAGGAAAAGAAGAAGCGTGCACGGTAGTAGTGCAATAAAAAAATGAATATGACCCCCTCTCATATTGCTCCAAAAAAAATCTCTAACGTGGTTTTAGCGGGTAATCCTAATGCAGGAAAAACTTCTCTGTTCAATCATTTTACAGGCTTACAACAAAAAGTGGGTAACTATCCCGGAGTAACTATCGACCGGAAAGTTGGCAAGTGCGATTTAGGTGACGGCATTAAAATCTCTGTTACCGACCTGCCCGGCACGTATAGCTTTTACCCCAATTCTATAGACGAAAGAATTGCCTTACAAACCCTACTGAACTCTTCGGAAAACGATAAACCTGATGTGGTAATTTACGTTGCCGATGTAACACAGCTAGAACGTCATCTGTTGTTGTTTTCCCAAATTGCAGACCTCAACGTACCCTTAATTTTTGCGGTAAATATGCTAGATATTGCAGAAAGTGAGGGAATTACATGCAATCTGGAATGGCTTGAAAAAGAACTATCAGTACCCGTAGTTGGTGTAAATGGCAGAACGGGCGAGGGAATAAATACGATTAAGGAAATCTTAAAAGCAAGAACTTTTAAAAGTGCCGATAAGCCTTTTATGGAAGTGCCGCAAATTGCCCAAGAGGCAATATCCGTTGTAAAGAAAACAATGGCGGAAGAAATAGAAGATTACCCCGCATTACTTGTTGCACACCACTACAGTTGGCTGCCCGGCATTTCCGAAGAAGAAAAAATAAAGCTTGCACAGGCTTTACAAAAACCCTTATTCAACAGCATAAGAGCACAGGTAGAGGAAACAATGCAACGCTACAACAGAATTGTAGCGGTGATAGAAAAGGTGTTGAAGAAAAAGAAAGAAGAAAAACTCACCTTTACCGATAAATTAGATAAAATCCTTACCCATCCTATTTTAGGGATAGGTGTTTTTTTAATGATTTTATTCCTGCTTTTCCAAGCCATTTTTGCTTGGGCATCGTACCCTATGGATTTAATTGATGCTGGGTTTGCCAAATTGGTGAGCGTACTGAAAAATAACCTGCCCAACCATTTACTTACCAATTTATTAACCGAAGGAATCATTGCAGGGTTGGGAGGAATCATCATTTTTGTGCCTCAAATCACTATTTTGTTTTGCCTTGTTGCCGTTTTAGAAGACGTCGGCTATATGTCGCGTGCTGTTTTTCTGAGCGATAACGTAATGCGTAGGTTTGGTTTAAACGGAAGAAGTATTGTTTCCCTGATTTCGGGCGTTGCCTGTGCCATTCCGGCAATTATGGCAACGAGAACCATTAGCAACTGGAAAGAGCGGATGATTACCATTTTTGTAACTCCTTTAATGAGCTGCTCGGCAAGAATCCCCGTTTTTACAGTCCTTATTGCCTTTATAGTTCCCGAAGAAACCGTAGCAGGCATTTTCAATCTTCAAGGTATCGCTATGACGGGGCTGTACCTTTTAGGCGGTTTTTCAGCTCTCATTTCAGCTTGGGTAATGAAACACATTCTCAAACAAAAAGAATCTTCTATTTTTATGATGGAACTGCCCACCTATAAAATGCCCCACTGGAAAAATATTTTCTATACGGTACTTAGCAAGGTGAAAGTTTTTGTGTTTGAAGCCGGAAAAGTTATCATCATTATTTCGGTAGTTTTATGGTTTTTGGCTTCTTATGGCCCAGGAAATGGAATGGAAGAAGCACAAGAAATTACCAATACAGAATTATTAAACAAGAATTTAGGAGAAGAAGAACGCCAAAATATTGTAGCGGCACAGCAATTAGAAGCTTCTTATGCAGGTAAATTGGGGAAGGCAATTGAGCCGGTAATTCAGCCGCTTGGCTTCGATTGGAAAATTGGCATTGCCCTCATTACTTCGTTTGCTGCAAGAGAAGTATTTGTAGGCACGATGGCAACCATTTATAGTGTAGGAGAAAGCGATGAACCTGAACCGTTAATCCAAAAATTAAAGGGAATGAAAAATCCCATAACGGGCGATGCCGTTTACAATGTTGCCACCTCCCTCTCGCTGCTGTTTTTCTATTTATTTGCCATGCAGTGCATGAGCACCATAGCAGTGGTGTACCGAGAAACCAAAGGGTGGAAATGGCCACTCATTCAATTGATTTATATGACTGGCCTTGCCTATGTGGTGAGTTTAATTACCTACCAGTTATTGAGTTGAATATTAGGCATAGCATATTCACAGAATTAATTTTCAAATCGGTAGTGATAATTATCACAAGCACGGCATGATGGAAAACCGCAAAGTTTCAATCATTTCTATTAGTTGAAAATT
>CAZFQW010000340.1:0-2098 GCA_964521225.1 uncultured Roseobacteraceae bacterium | reverse complement strand
CAAGTAGATAATAAAGCAATAACACTAACCAATGACCGATACATCAATCTTTTTACCGACTTTGGTTTCAAGAAACTTTTTGGTGAAATTCCTAATAAAGATTTATTGATTGCTTTTTTGAATGAGTTACTTCAAGGAAAGGAAAAAATTGAAGATTTAAGTTACTTGAAAAATGAACGTTTGGGTAATAATGAAGTAGAAAGAAGGGCTGTATATGATTTGTACTGTACAAACGAAAAAGGAGAGAAGATAATCATTGAAATACAGAGAGTAAAACAAGAATTTTTTAAAGACCGAAGTGTTTATTATTCTTCCTTTGCAATTCAAGACCAAGCAATAAAAAAAGGTAAAGATTGGAGGTATGAGATGGCAGCAGTCTACACTATTGCTATCATGGACTTTATATTCGATTCTTCTGAGGTAAGTAAGTTTGAGCATCGAATAAAATTGATGGATGAGCAAACTTGCAAAGTATTTTACGATAAATTGACTTATTTATATCTGGAAATCCCTAAGTTCAAAAAAGAATTATCAGAGCTGAGTAACGATTATGAAAGATGGCTATATGCTTTCAAAAATTTGCACAGGCTTCATGAGATGCCGAAGGAACTAGAACAGGGTGTTTTTAAAAAACTATTTGAACTTGCCGAAATAGCTAAGATGGATGCAAAGGAACGTTCTGTTTATGAAGACAGCTTAAAAGACTATCGTGATTTGAAGAGTGCGATTGATACTTATTTTAATGAAGGGAAAATAGAGGGGTTTAACCAAGGGAAAACGGAAGGGTTTAGCCAAGGAAAAACGGAAGGGTTTAACCAAGGGAAAACAGAAGGGTTTAACCAAGGGAAAATTGAAGGGTTTAACCAAGGGAAAATTGAAACAGCGATAAATGCCATCAAAAAAGGATTTGATAATGATACCATTGCTGAATTAACCAGCCTGACAATAAATCAGATAGAGCAATTGAGAAACAATAGTTAACACCTATCCAACGCATTAAATAGGTGTTTTAAATTCAAAATAAATACCTCAAAAGAACCGCCATCAATGCGCCTCTAACCAAGTTGCCCCTAAGCCCATTTCTACCTTTAGAGGGACTTCGAGTTGCACGGCTTCTTCCATTAAGGCAGGAATTTTTTTCTGGAGCAATTCAATTTCGGAACGGTGGGCATCAAATACCAATTCGTCGTGTACCTGCATCATCATTTTCGATTGAAGCTTCTCTGCAATCATCCACGCATTAATTTCTACCATTGCCTTTTTAATTACATCGGCAGCACTCCCCTGTATGGGCGTATTTACCGCATTCGCTCGTCGAAACCTCTTTGGGTAAAGTTTCTGGAGTTGATGTTGGGCAAGTATCTCCGCCTTTTCATAAGGGTTTCCACGTAGCCGTGCTCTCTAGCGAAATTGACCACATCGTCCATATATTTTTTAATTGTAGAAAACTCGTCGAAGTAGGCATCAATAATCTCCGCCGCTTCTTTTCTCGGAATGCGCAATTGCTGCGAAAGTCCGTGCGCCGAAACGCCATAGATAATCCCAAAATTGGCGGTTTTAGCCTTTCTCCTCATTTCAGTGTCCACCTCTTCCAAAGGAATTTTAAAAATTTTAGCGGCAGTAGTGGCATGAATATCTCGCCCCTCTTTAAAAGCCTGAATCATGGTTTCATCTTTACTAAAAGCGGCTAAAATGCGAAGTTCAACCTGCGAATAATCGGCGGCCAAAATGCTAAATTCTTCGGAGCGAGGCACAAAAGCCTTCCTAATTTCTCTCCCTTGCTCTGTTTTGATAGGAATATTTTGGAGGTTCGGATTGGTAGAACTTAAACGCCCCGTAACCGCCACGGTTTGGTTATACGAAGTATGAATGAGGCCATCGTTGGGGCTAATCAGCTTAGGGAGGGCATCTACGTAGGTCGATTTTAGTTTCTGTAACTGCCGATAACTTAAAATCAGTTGAACAATATCGTGGTCAGCCGCTAAGGAAACTAACACTTCTTCGCCTGTGGCATATTGCCCCGTCTTCGTTTTCTTGGGCTTATCTATCAACTTTAGCTTGTCGAACAAAATTTCGCCTAACTGCTTCGGAGAGCCAA
>CAZFQW010000339.1:0-4585 GCA_964521225.1 uncultured Roseobacteraceae bacterium | reverse complement strand
TACCTGCGCCGTTAGGTCCAAGAAATCCTAAAATCTCTCCAGCTTTTACTTCGAAAGAAATGCTATCAACGGCCTTTTGTAAACCATAGTTTTTGCTCAGTTTTTCTATTCTGACATCCATAGTTTTCAATAAATGTTGAACAATACGCACTAAATAAAATCGAGTTCAAATTTATAAAAGAGAGAAATAAAAATAAAAATAGCAGATCTTCTGCCCCCCCATTTTTTAGAAACTCTTAAAAGTGTTTAGCAGAAATTAACAGATTAAAAAACCTTGTATATTATGTTTAAACTCACAAAAGAAAAAGCCTATAAAAATATATTGCAACCGGTTGCGTAAATTTTGTAAAATGCTTGTAAAGCCTTTTGCGATTTGCTACCTTCGCTCTTGTTAAACTTTTAACCTTACCAAAGTAAATATGAAAATAAGGGTTTGAATATGATAATTTAAAGGCAATTTAATCGGGGTTTGCCGAAGAATGTCACTTAAAATTCGTATTCACTATTATGAAATAGTATTTTTATGATAGTTATACTTAAAAAGTATAAGAACTTTTAAAAAGTATCGAAAAAAACAACATGCTTGTAAAAAGTCTTCCTCTTAGTGAAGGCTTTTTTTGTGCCATTAATTGATATAAGGCGGTTACTTATCTGAAAACCAAATTTTTTCTGACCTTGCAAAGTGTTCGAGTGCGATTTCAGCTAATTTTTCGGGGGAAATGTTGTTTTTTTGTGCCATTGAAGAAAACTGTTTCCAAATGCGTTGGCTTATTTTAAGCTCGCTTAAACCATCGGCAGAAGATTGGTCTTCGCCAACGGCTTCTTTAATGTTTTGCTGTAAAGCTTGCTGAAAGTCTGCAATCTTTTTTTTCTCTTTTTTAGCCATACTTTTCTAAAAGTTCATTTGAAAGTGCAAGGTAGTCTTCGGCGCCTCTGCTATCGGGTTCGTATTCAAAAACAGATTGGCAAAATGCAGAAGATTCCATAAGGGCTATATCTTGCCTGATATATGTTGAAAAAAGCCTATCCTTCATGGCTGGGTCTGCTTGAATGCTTGAGATAATAGCCTGCCCAAACTTAATTCTTGGTGAGTATTTCACAAATAAAATCCCTCCAAGCTCCAAAGATTGGTTCATTCTGGCTCTTACCTTTTCGGCAGTGAAAGTAATTTTATTTAAGCCAATGTAGGCAAAGTTTTCGGTTTGCATAGGCACTATATAATAATTAGCCGCAACCAAGGAGTTGATGGCAAAAGTGCCTAAACTTGGTGCACAATCGATTAAAATATAATCGTAGTTGCTATCTATTGTTTCTAATTTTTCTTTTAGCAGGTACTCTCTGCCAGGTTCATTGTTTACCTGAAATTCATAATCGGAGAGTTTCCCGGAGGCGGGAATTAAATCTAGATTACTAGTACTAACAATTGTTTCTTGCAAACTAGCTTGATCTAATAGAATACTGCCTATATGGTTGTCTGTATTATTTACTCCTAAAGCTGTGCTTAAATTGCACTGACTGTCGAAATCAATCAGTAAAACTCTTTTGCCTTTTTCTGCTAAGGCTGCACCAAGGTTTAAAGCCGTTGTAGTTTTACCAGTTCCACCTTTGTTATTAATAATAGAAAATATCTTAGCCAT
This sequence comes from uncultured Roseobacteraceae bacterium, assembly GCA_964521225.1. Taxonomy (GTDB): domain Bacteria; phylum Bacteroidota; class Bacteroidia; order Cytophagales; family Flammeovirgaceae; genus CAYUJH01. The sequence goes on along the minus strand of CAZFQW010000339.1, from coordinate 2,948 downwards.
ACTGAATAATTTTATCAATTGATGATAGCGAATAGAGTATAATTGTCTAAAATAAGAAACAAACTCTTTCGCTCAATAAATATTCTTAACGAATACTGAAATTATTCAGTGCAGTCAATGTTTTAATCAATAAGCTCATTGTATTGAAATTAAAACTAGACTAAAATGAGCAGTTTAAGTTGCTAGTGCTGTTTGCTGAATTTATTTGGGAAGTTCAAACTTTTTGTAACTCCAAATCTTTTGTAAGATTCATTATCGTAAGCTAAAGCAGCTTTTTCGGCAGATTCGTGAACGCCCAAGTAAATCCGCTCTCCGTGATCATAGAGAACAGCTCTATATTTTTTACCATCTTTCGAGACACCTCGCATGCGCTCGTGGGTAGTTTGTTGACGTCTTAATTCTGCCATTGTAGTCCACTGTAAGTTTTCGAGTCTGCAATCGAGTTTGTCCCCATTTTTCATACAAACAAAAAGTTTTTGGGATAAATCGGGCTTAAAAATAAATTCTTCTGCTAGCAGCTTGTGCATATATAGGGTGTTAATCTTGCCAAATTGAGTGTATTGTAAAACAGCATAACCGGCAGAGGGCATCCTCCAGTCTTTGTCGATATGTTTGTGTTTGAGAAAGCTAAAGCCATTGCGGCAAAGTTTTATTTTTTGGTCTGAATTATTAAGTATTAAGTACATACTTAAAAGGATTTAAGGTAAAAAAATGCAGTTAGTTGTATACAGATGTAATAAGCAAATATTCAATTTCAAATCACGAATAACGAATTATTAAAGCACTCATTTCGAGCACTTTAACTCATAAATAAATTGTGCTTAATTTCGTATACGTAAGTACATAGACAAAATTATTGCTGTATTTAGACCTATAAGGTTTTAGTGGATTAAATTATATAAAACATTGCTTATTAAATCTTTATTTCAAATGATAGCTGAAAACCTTATGGGTGTTTTACTTAAAATTAATTCTACCCAAGCACTTACTTATTAATTAGTATTCCCTTACAGTTAACATATTGATTACCAATACATAATTTTGTTTGGTAGTTAGGTAGAGTGGAAATATTCAATGGTTGAAAGTGGTGTGCAGTAAAAAGCGGATATAATTGTACAAAATAAAAAAGGTAAAAAAGTTTATATAGCTTAAAAAACTTATTTTAAATGTATATAGAAACAACAATTGCACAGAATTACATTAAGTATTATTAAGAATATTTTTAAAACAAGAGCGTATCTGCATTTAGCTGTGGCAAAATTTTTAAGTTTCCAGCCTATTTTTTTAAACCAATTTCGGCTAAACGTTGGTTTAAAAATGCCCCTGCGGTGGTATCCTCGTATTTTTTAGGGTGTTTTTCGTCGATACAACTCGCCAAGGAACTTAAATCCATTTCTGATTTAGGGTGCATGAAGAACGGGATAGAGTAACGAGAAATACCCATTAACTCCCTTGGCGGATTCACCACTCGGTGTATGGTAGATTTCAGTTTATGGTTGGTAAGGCGATCGAGCATATCGCCAACATTTACAATAATTTGTTCTGGCAACGCCGTAATCGGAATCCATTTACCATCTCGCCTGAGTACCTGTAAACCATCGGCACTGGCTCCCATAAGTAGGGTAATGAGGTTAATATCGCCATGCTCGGCAGCGCGCACTGCATCTTCCGGGATTTCTTCTGGGTTTTCAATAGGGAAATAATGAATAGGTCTTAAAATACTATTTCCCTTTGTTACTTTTTCATTAAAGTAGTCTTCTTCAAGCCCTAAGTATAAGGCTATTGCACTTAACATTTGTATGCCGGTTTGTTCTAGTGTTTGGTATGCTTCTAAGGTTACTTCACGCATTTCTGTTATCTCATTGGGCCAAATATTTTCGGGATACTCTGCGGTACGAGCATCGCCGGGAATAACGTCTTGCCCAATATGATAAAACTCCTTTAAATCGCCTATTTTGCGACCTTTAGCGTGTTCTTTCCCTTTGCCGATATAACCTCTTTGCCCTGCTAACTCTTCTTTTTCGTACTTCTTTTTCACTTCTTCTGGCAGCAAAAAAAAGGCTTTTATGGTACTGTAAAGTTTTGTGGTTAAGGCATCGCTTAATCCGTGATTGCGAATGGCTACAAAACCTATATTATTATAAGCCTCGCCTAGCTTCTCTACAAATTGTTGTTTTTTAAGGGTATCTCCAGAAGTAAAGTCACTTAAATCAAGAGAAGGTATTTCGTCGAATAATTTTTGGCTCATATTATTTGTAAGTCAAGATGATATAATTAGGGGACACAAAATTAATATTTTCAAAGTTTATTTGTGAATTCTATGAATCTCTTCCAACTTTATAACACTTTACATTTAATTTATTTCAATTTTTAAGTAAAACATTACTTCAACATGAAAACAAAAATGCTAACATTAATGCTCGGAGTTGCCACTTTTTTATTTGTAGCCTGTGGAGGCAATACAGGGCAAAACAAAGAAGGTGACACAGAAGCGCAAGCACAGGAAGACGTTGCCGAAGAAATAGAAACTAACTCAGACGGTTTAAACGCAATGGAAAAAGACGGCTTAAAGTTAACTCCTATGAGCGATTCGCCTGAGTTTCTAGAGGCACAATTGGCATTTAATACACCAGCAGATGCTGCTAAATTAGAGGCAGGAACCGTTCAATTTGATTACGCTGTAACTAATTATGAACTTGGTATACAGACTTCTGACGCAGCTACTAAAAACTGTGCAAACTCTGGTGAGGGGCAGCATATCCATTTAATTTTAAATAATGAGCCTTACACTGCACATTACGAAGCCAGCTTTTCGCGTGAGTTAGAAGCAGGGCATTATGTGGCCCTTTCGTTTCTTTCTCGTTCGTATCACGAGAGTATCAAAGCCCCTAATGCTTTTGTGGTGCGCCAATTTACAGTAGGCGATGCAGAAGGCGAAGCAGACCTAT
>CAZFQW010000338.1:0-4592 GCA_964521225.1 uncultured Roseobacteraceae bacterium | reverse complement strand
ATCAGTTTATGTCGAAACCCGCCTTTCAAGAAACGATTGCTCTCTTATTAAAACAAAGTTCTAAGAAGAGACTTTCTCGCTCTGCTTTAGAAACACTTTCAATTATTGCTTACAAACAACCTGTTTCTCGCCCTGAGTTAGAACAGGTAAGAGGGGTTAATTGCGATTACGCACTCAAAAAACTTCTTGAAAAAGAATTGGTGGAACTCAGAGGGAAGTCCGATGGCGTTGGGAGACCTTTGCTCTATGGTACTTCTGAAAGGTTTTTAGAGTATTTCGGGATTAACGACCTTAAAGAGCTGCCAACGCTTAAAGATTTTGCTTCAGGAGAAAATCAAATCGGATTAGACAACGAGTAAAGTTGTAAAAGAACTCGTTTTAATAACTACTTAACCAAAATTATTCGCTTTTGTAGGAGTGCTTAATTCCATTTTTCAAACCTCAACCAAACGCTAAATTGTGATGGAAAATTTAGAACTTATCACAATAAAACACTACCAAGAAAACAAACCCAAAATTGGTGCTTACAAGTCTGGAAAACATAAGCATTGGTGCGCATTTAGGCCACTTCACCCAACAATATACGCCGAGCTATTAGGCGAGAAAATGTCAGAACACAAATCAAGGTGCTTATGATGCTAAAGCCGCTTACCTAGCACAAGCGTTTGTGAAAAATTTCTGTGATTTTGAGCAGTTCGCTAACAAGGAAATGATGGCAGGGACACCTAAAGCAGATGAGATTTTAGTTTAACGGAGATAGGAATTTTTACTTTATTCAACTAAAAAAGCTTCGCAAATACGAAGCTTTTTTAGTTTGCAGACAAATAAAATGGCTGCTATTGAATTTTTATTGCTTCGTAAAACTCATTTGAAACCTCTGGTTTTTGGAACTCTTCGTTAAAGAAATTTACCCGAATTGCAAAGCTAAGTTTTTTAGTGGTTTTATCGTAAGTACCGTGGATTTCAGCGCCTATGGGTGCTCCTTGTATAGTATCGGAACCAATAATCTGATAAGGAATACTTAACACCACTGTTTCATCTTCTATAATACTTAAATCTGTCGCTTCCATATTGAAGTTGGCTTTTACGCGCGTATCGCCCAAACCTACCACACTCACTGTAGAATCGTTTACACGGCTTAACCCAATTTGCTGTGCTTCAAAGTCTTCTAGAGTGGTTACTAATTTACCCTCGTAAATACCAACTAAGTCTCTAATTTGGTTGGGGTCTATTACTATGGGTTCAGGTTCTTCGCTGCCTCCACAGGCGGTAAAAAATAAAATGGGTGCTGCTATTACCCAATATAAAAAAGATTTTAGACTGATTTTTAAATTGAAACTCATTGGGTTATACTTAAAGGTGAAAAGCTTGTTACGATTTATGGATACACTCTTGTAAACAAATATAGAAATAAGACTTTTTTCTCTGGAACATTGATAAAAATAGTTGATTAAATTTCCTGAAAAGATTTTCCTTTTTTGAAGGTTTTCTTCCCCTTTTTGAAAACGAAATCTAGTTTTCCTAAACGGATACCGCCCCATCCTGCCTGATGGATGATTGTAGCATGCCCTTCCTTAGAAACTACCGTTGAAGGCTCGTTCATAAATGTATGGGTATGCCCTCCAATAATTAAATCGATGCCCGAAACTTCTTTGGCAAGGCTGTGATCCGAAATGGTTTCGTCGCTGTATTTATTGCCTAAATGGGAAAGGCAAATAATTAAATCGCATTTCTTTTTTTCTAACTCTTGCACCATTTCTTTTGCTACTGAAGTAGGAGAGAGGTACTGAGTCCCTTTATAAAGTTTATCGCCCACAAGCCCTTTTAGCTCAATCCCCAAACCAAATACGCCCACTTTAATCTTTCCTTTCCGAAAAATTTTATAGGGCAAAACCTGTTGCTTTAGTGTTTCATCCGAAAAGGAATAATTAGAAACAATAAAAGGGAAATTAGCATTGGGCAATTGTTTCACAAATCCTTCGATACCCGCATCGAAATCGTGGTTGCCCATTGTGGCAGCATCGTACTTCATTTTGCTCATTAGTTTAAACTCAAGCTCGCCCCCAAAGAAATTGAAATAGGGTGTTCCCTGAAAAATATCTCCGGCGTCGAGTAGCAAAATGCTGTTGTGTGTCTCCCTCATTTTTTGAATAAGCGACGCACGGCGTGCCATTCCCCCTTTCCCTCCATTCCTTCTGTCATTCGCGGGGAAAGGGTCTATGCGTGAGTGCATATCGTTGGTGTGAAGCACGGTAAGCGTAATTTCCTCTTCGCTGAGGGCAAAAACATTTTGAGTTAAGCCTGTTGCTAACGCTGAGGTAACAAGGGCTGTGTTTTTAATAAAAATTCTTCTTTCCATTTTATTCGTCTTCAAAAACTACTCTGTTTTCAATTTTTGCTGAAATTATCTTACCTGCCTGTGTCATCCTTTCAACATAGCCAATCATAGCATCTCGCATTAAGATTTCAGAATCTATTCTATGAATTGCTTCGGCAAGAAACTCCATATTTCCACCACCATTCGCCAAATAATCGGAAATACTGATGGTATAATTCTTTTGGATGTCGAACTTTTCGCCTCCTATGGTTGCCTCTTTAAGGTTGCCATCTTTATCGTAAACTAGTTGGGTGTTTGCAATGGCAAGCCCTTTTGTTTTGCCTTGGTACTCAAATAGTTTTTTTATCGCGCTTCCTTTTAGGGTCATAATGGTGATTAAATTATCAAAAGGCATCAGTTCGTAAATGTTTCTTACATATATATCTCCTTTATTGATATTGACCCTTAAGCCCCCAAAATTTTGGATGCTCATATCTATAGAATCGCCAAAGTAAATGTTCGATTGCGCTTGGAGTAAATCGGCGGCAAAGTTGCCTAAAGCGTTTTCGCCTTCTCCGGGGCTTTTGGTAATATCTGTGGTGGCAGTACCAATTTTGCGGTTCATTTTCTGGTTTAGCATTCCTCGGTAAGAGGCAATGGTAGCCTCCAGGTTGGCGGCGATAGCAAAACTGCTATCAACCTCAAGGGTAGAGTTTCCTTGATACGAAGTAACATGATAGCGGGCACTGCAAGAACAGCAAATGCCAATAATGAATAAGGTGTGAATGAAGTTTTTCATAGGGAAAGTAATTGATAGCCAAAGCTAACAGATTCAAAAGAAAAAAGCCCACCAAAAACAAAGTCCTTGGCGGGCTCAAAATCACTCACTACCTAAAAATTATCACTGGTCTAAAAAGACCTATTTTTTCTTAGTATTTGAACTAAATTCAGCCTCTTTATCCTTTATTTCTTGTACCAAAGGTAAGGCTGTTTTTAAAAAATAAAGATGATGAAGACTTTGGCAAAAAGATGACTTTTATCACTGTTTGAGTGAGAAAAATGAATTTTAGAAAAGCATTCTGAAAATTGATGCTACATGATTTTACTGAATCGCAGGTAAAACATAAAACATGGTACCAGGTAAAATCATACAGAATCAAAAAAAACATTAAAATTGCAGCTCAACTAAAAAATAAAATATGCTCAGTTTTCCCAATATCAAAATCAATTTAGGGTTAAACATTACCGAAAAAAGGGAAGATGGATACCACAACCTAGAATCTTGTTTTTATCCCGTAATGTGGCAAGATGCACTTGAAATTATAGAAAGCGATTCTTTGAAAATGGAAATTACGGGCATAGCAATTCCCGGAACGGTTAAATCTAACTTGTGCATGAAAGCCTATAATTTATTATCTAAAGATTTTGAGATTTCCCCCGTTCATATTCATCTGCACAAAGCAATACCAACGGGAACAGGCTTGGGAGGCGGTTCGGGCAATGCTTCTTTTATGCTCAAACTACTCAATGATTTTTTCGAGTTGAATTTAAAGAAGGAACAGCTCGCTGCGTATGCGTTACAATTAGGTAGCGATTGCCCCTTTTTTGTTCACAACAGCCCTGCGATTGCGAAAGGAAGGGGCGAGGAATTAGAAAATTTAGAAGGATTTTTAAAAGGAAAGTATATTCAGATAGTTTGCCCGGGGGTACACATTTCAACCGCAGAGGCATATAAAAATATCACCCCCAAAAAGATAGAAACTCCTACCAAAGAGATTTTGGCAAAGCCGATAGAGGAGTGGAAAGAAAAGTTAGTGAATGACTTTGAAGCTTGGGCAATTCAGCAACATCCTATTATTGGAGATATTAAAAATAGAATGTATAAACAGGGAGCAAAATATACCGCTATGAGTGGTTCAGGTTCTGCTATTTTTGGGATTTACGATGCCGAAGCAACACCACTAACGTTTGAAGATGCTGCGGTAGTAGTTTGGAATGGGGTTCTTTGATGATTTAATGGTGTGATTATTTGATAGTATGATGATTTGGTAGGTTACGTGTCGTTAAGGAATCGAGCATTTAACCGTCGAATCATCAAAACGGTAGTGTAAAATATTAGAGATTAAGTGCTTGGGTAGAATTAATTTTAAGTAAAACACCTATAAGGTTTTTAGCTATCATTTGAAATAAAGATTTAATAATCAATGTTTTATATAATTAAATCCACTAAAACCTTATAGGTCTAAATACAGCAATAATTTTGTCTATGTACTTA
>CAZFQW010000337.1:0-4594 GCA_964521225.1 uncultured Roseobacteraceae bacterium | reverse complement strand
TTTTTGCTAAAATATTTTCTTCTGTTTCTTCTTTTTGGTACGCATAGAGGCATATTAGTTTTGCTTTTATATTTTGGGTAAACGCTAGGGCATATCTAAAGGCATTTTCAGAAGTTTCAGAAAAGTCGATGGGAATAAGAATTTTTTTCATAACGCAATAATTCAAAAAAAAATGAGCGCTTAGATGAAATTAAGTATAATTTTTTGGTAAGATACAGTTCTCTATATAAGTTTTTTAATAATTTATAATTCAAAATTTAATGTCTATTTAATTACTTTCAAATTAGCTGTTTTTTAAAATGATTTCAACGGCATCTTCGGGGGTATACACAGGTAATTGGCAGGTTTTATTAAAGCATACATACACTGTAGTTTTCCCTTTTATTGCCTTTCTATCTTTTAAAAGTTCGAGCGAATTATCTTCATTTTCAGAGGCAATAACTACTTTATTAGGAATGTAAGTTTGACGAAGTTCTAATGCCATAAAAGGTGATTTTTTCCCTACAATTATTACTTCTGCCGTTTTGCCTGCCATCATGGTGGCTAGGCTCGCCCAATTGGTTAAATCTTGGATCGATTTCGCCATCATGCCACTTACAGAAGCAAGCATTTCTTTCGACTTTTCGACCCAATTTTGCTTGCCTAGTATCACCCCTAAATGATAGAGATTACTTGCCATAATAGAATTATAGGCGGGTATTACGTTGTCAAATACTTCTTTTTTTCGAGCAATTAAGCGCACAGAGGTTTTATCGGTAAAATAAAATAAGGGGTTTTTATCGTCAGAAAAAGCGGTTATTACGTACTCGGCAAGTGCTTCGGCACGTTTGAGCCACACTTTCTCGAAACCGGCTTGGTAGAGGGTGTAATAGCCTTGGATAACAGTTGCATAATCTTCTAAGTAACCTTTTACGGTAGCTTTCCCATTTTTATAGGCATGGTAGAGCTTTCCGTTTTTTGTCATTTTATCGTGAATGAAACGGGCAGTTTGTTGTGCATAAGCCAAATAGGTAGCTCTACCGGTTGACATGTAAATATCAGCGAAAGCTTTAATCATCAGGCCATTCCATGAAGATAGAATTTTATCATCTAACCCTGGGCGAATTCTTTTGCTGCGCTGTTCCATCAAAATGTTTTTCCACAGTGCTACTTTCTCATCAAACTCATCGTAAGAAAGGTTATTTTGGTGGGCAAATAAATCATCATTTACCGATTTATATAAAATATTATTACCTTCTTCCCAATTTCCCGACTTACTGATATTGTAGTATTTAGCGAAATAATCAAAATCTTCTTCGGGAATGAAGCTTTTAATTTCATCGTATTTCCAGATATAAAACTTCCCTTCAACGCCTTCGCTGTCCGCATCTAATGCAGAATAAAATCCGCCTTCTTCGCTTAGCATTTCTGAAACGGCAAAGCTTATACTTTCTTCAACCACTTGTAAAAAAGTTAAATCGCCGGTAAGGGTAAAGGCATTGGTGTATACAGAAATGAGCTGGGCATTATCGTACAACATCTTCTCGAAATGAGGGGCAAACCACTCCGCATCTACCGAATATCGCGAAAAACCACCGCCTATTTGGTCGTAAATACCTCCAAATGCCATGGAATGCAAAGTTTTTACAACATGGTCTAAGGCTTTTCTATTTCCTGTTAAATCGTAGTATCTCAATAAAAAATCGCTGATGGAGGGCATTGGAAATTTAGGAGCACCTCTAGTGCCTCCTTTTTCAGAATCAAATTTTTTGGAAAGATTCTGAAACATGATTTCAAGGGCATTTGTATCAACAGGAATCGTCTGGTTCATTTGATAACGCTCATGTTCAGATTGCTGAAGCACTTTGGTAAATAAAGTAGCTGACTCGTTCAGTTCAGTCCTTTTTTCTTGATAAGCGTTGGCCATTTGTGCTAAAATACTACCCCACTGCTGTGGCGGGAAATAGGTGCCTCCATAAAAGGGTTGCTCGCCTGAGGTAAGAAACACATTCAAAGGCCAACCGCCATTAAGTCCCATGGCATGGACCGCTTCCATATAAATTTGATCGATATCGGGTCTTTCTTCTCTATCAACTTTTATACAAACAAAATGCTTATTCATGAGCTTCGCAATTTGCTCATTTTCAAAAGATTCGCGTTCCATTACATGGCACCAATGGCAAGCCGAGTAGCCTATACTCAAAAGAATAGGCTTATCTTCTTCCATAGCTTTTGCCAGTGCTTCTTCTCCCCAAGGATACCAGTTAACAGGATTATGGGCATGCTGTAACAGGTAAGGGCTCGATTCTTCTGCAAGTCTGTTGGTGTGTTTCATTAAGACCGTATTTTAGGAAGTTTTACAATTGCGTCTGCAAATTTTATAAAAATACTTCCTTTTTAGTAGCTTTCATTAATATAGTGCATAATCTAGGCAGGCTTAAATATAATTATGAAATCTCAACTGAAAAACCTATTGCTAGCTTCAATAATATTTTTTATTGGTAATAGTTGTAAAAACCAAGTAAACGAAGACGAAACTAACGAAAGCAATGCAACATTACTCGATTTTATTAAAGAGATGCCTTCAATAGAAGGGAAAGAAAAATATTTGTCTTCGCCTTCTGTAACGGCAGGAAGTAGGGTTTATGCGGTAGGATATCAAGATGGTTCTTTCCCTGATTTGGGCTGGCACGTGGAGGGAGAAATGGGAGGTATTTGGGCGCATCCTATAAAGTTGATGGATGGATTTACTGCCCAGTTAAATCTTGATAGCGAGGCTATTTGCCTAGAAAAAGCAACTCTTTTTAGGAGTTATCCAATTGGTAATGAGCGTGTTTACAATTTAAAAGCACAAAACTTAGTAGTAAGAAGGTTTCAGTTTGTTCCCGATGCCACCGAAGGAATGATTGTAGAATATATTTTTGAAAATACCTCTAAGAAGAACAAAAGTGGAACATTTTCTTTCAGTGGATTTTCCGATTTAAGCCCTGTATGGCTTTCTGAAAAACTCGGAATTATAGATGGGAACGACAAAATCAGCTTTAATAAAAAGCAGGGCAACATTGTAGCTACGGACAGCAATAACGATTGGTGTGCCATGTGGGGGGCGAACATTATGCCTATCCAATTCAATGAAATCCCAAGCTGCGATTATGATAAAAAAGGCAAAGGCACGGGGGCATCTTTAGTATATCCTTTAGAAATAGCAGCCTCTAGTACCTCAACTATTCAGTTTTATATAGCGGGTTCTTATGAATCGGGAACAGATGCAGCCCTTACTTATAAACAACTCGCAAGCCATTCCATCGCTATGCTTAGAGATAAAAAAAATCAATACGAAACGATTGATAAAACGGCAAAACTCTCTATACCCGATAAGGATGTAGAACAAGCTTTTGAGTGGATTAAATACAACACAGATTGGTTAGTTCGCGATGTTCCCGAAATTGGCGAGGGGCTTTCGGCAGGCTTACCCGATTATCCTTGGTGGTTTGGTTGCGATAATACTTACTCGCTGCAAGGCGTATTAGCAACAGGCAGGCCCGAGCTTGCCAGAAAAACCTTGCAACTCATTCACGATTTATCTATTAAAACCAACCACAACGGCAGAATTATTCACGAAGTTTCTACCAACGGCGTGGTATTTAACCCTGGAAATATCAACGAAACGCCCCACTTCGCTTTTATGATTTGGGATTATTACCGGTGGACAGGAGACGAATTTTTATTAAAAGAATACTTTCCTACCGTAAAAAAGGGGCTTGAATGGCTTCTGAAAGAAAATGATACCAATGGTAACCTCACCCCCGAAGGCGCAGGAATGATGGAGATACATGGATTAGATTCGGAAATGATAGATGTAGCGGTTTACACCCAACAAGGTTTTGAAGCCGCTGCTAAAATAGCAGCAATACTCGGAGAAAATGAGTTAAAAGACCAATACGAAGAAGTGGCTGCCAAGCTTAAAAAAAGTATTAATACGGATTGGTGGGTAGAGGAAGCCGACTCTTATGCCGATTTTATTGCCTCGAAAGAAAAAGCATTAGAGCTAGTAGAAGGGGCAATTATTAGGGCAGATACCCTAAAAAAACCTTGGGCAGTGAAGGAACTTGAACTTACCAAAAAAGAGCTTGAAAAACTTCCGGCAAATATTACTAAAGGACATGTAATGCACCATAATTGGGTAGTAAATACACCTTTAGAAATGGGAATTGCCGATAACGACAAAGCATTAAAAGCACTAGAAACTGCAAGTAAATTTGTCAACCCATTCGGCGTTTTTGTAACAGGGATAGATAGAGATGAGTCCGCAGGTATCGATGATGGCTCTTTTGCTGAAAATAAGAAGATATTTTCTTACGTAGGCGCAGTGATGACGCTTCCTACCGAAGTGCAGGCAATAAGTGAAAGCAACTACGGCAGGCCAGATAAAGCGTTAGGTTATCTAAAAAAAATGGCAAACTCTTTTAGTTATGCATTTCCGGGCGGAATGTATGAGGTTTCCCCCGACTTTGGGATGATGGTGCAAGCGTGGAATATTTATGCCATGGGAAAACCAATTATCCATAACTTTTTTGGTGTACGCCCCGAGGCTTGGAGAGAATATATAATCGTT
>CAZFQW010000336.1:0-4604 GCA_964521225.1 uncultured Roseobacteraceae bacterium | reverse complement strand
GCTATATTTTGAATATCTGCATCGTATTTATTGGGATTTGAGGGGATACTAAATTGAGCATTTGGATCGCTGCTCGATGCAGGCGACACAAACTGAGGATCGTAATAAACGCCATCTCTTTTATCGCTTCTCCATAGGTTTTCCGAGAAAAATAACTCATCAGGATTTCCTGTAAGCGTAGTGCTACCGGGGAAAATCTGAAAATTTTGGATTTCGTAATTCCGCTGCTTGTAAGCGTAATAAGAACCAAATTTCAGTTTTGCTTTGCGCTCTTTAAATTGGTATTCGCGTGTAACGTCTAAGCGACTTACTAAATTATCTTCTTCCAAGTAACGCCAAATGCGCTCGGGTAAACCCGACTCGGTACCCATGGTAAAATCTACATTAATCACATCGGTTCTGTACCGTGTAAAGCGGATGTCAGGGTCGTTGATTACTGAGCGAGTGGGAGCTAATTTCCATTCTATTTTCCAAGTGGCATCGCTGTTATAATGCTCTCCGTTTAATAAAATGTTGGTAATTCCTCGCTCACTGAATTCAAGATTATGCTGAATGGCTTCAAAGTCAGCGCCTTGGTCGTCGTTAGCGAAGGTAAAAATACCTGCTTTACTTTCTCCGTTTTGTAAGTGAAGTAAATTTAACTGAAACTTTGATAGTTGGGTTTTGAGCGCAAATCCCGCTAAACCGCCTATCAATATGTTGTTAGTTCCAAAACTACCTTTTTGAAGTTCGCGGGCATCGAGTGTTAAATCCGTAGCTTCGTTGCCTTTTCCCCAACGGTTATACTCTGCATCTTGATAAAATTCTGTTTCGTTTTTGTACGAAAGTGCAATGTTATAACCTAAAGTAACTTCGTTTTTGCTTACTTGGTTTCCTAAAGATAGCCCAAGGCTGTAATCCATAAAGCTATTTTCTTTAATAGCCGAAAGGATAGGGTTAAACTCGTTAATAATGCGACTGAACTCTTGTGCGGCTTGTGGGCTAGCAATTGCTTGCCCACGGAAAGGAATATCGGTAGAGCGATTAGTTGGTATGTCGCGCGAACCATCATCAAAGCCGAGCCAATCGGTGTTTCCACCTTCATAAGTGAGGTAATCGCTATTAAAGTGCATATCGGGGTTAAATCCTATTCCTCCAGAAATTTTTAGCGTTTTCTCATCGGGGAAATCTTTCGTGGCGATGTCAACAATTCCTCCTGTAAAATCGGCGGGTAAATCGGCAGTAAAGGCTTTTATTACAATGATATTATCAATTACGTTAGTAGGGAAAATATCCATTTGCAAGGTATTTCTGTCGGGGTCTAGTCCGGGGATATCTACACCATTAAGGATAGATTTTGTGTATCGGTCTCCTAAGCCTCTTACATACACGTACTTTCCGCCTTCGATAGAAACACCTGGCACACGCTTTACGGCTGCTGCCGCATTAGAGTCGCCAATTTTTCTAAAACTAGCAGAAGAAATACCATCGAATAAGTTCACTGATTTTCTTTTAACGGTGAGCAACGCTTCTTCTGTAGTTTGTAGCACTTCTGCAGTTACTACTACTTCTTCAAGCATTTCGGAGTCTTCCGCCATTCGGATATTGTCCACTAAAGTAACTTTCCCATCTCCTTGTACCTCTACATTTTCTATGATGAGGGTCTTGTAAGAAATAAAAGAAGCTTGGAGATTATATGCTCCAGGAGCGGCTTTAATTTCAAACTTTCCATCGAAATCGGTGGAGGCACCATTGGTAGTTCCTTGAATTACTACAGTAACGCCAAACATAGGCTCGCCGTTGGCTTCTTCTATTACCGTTCCTCGTATAATTCCTTGTGCAATCCCGTAAGTACACCCAAGTGTTAGCCAAAGGGCTAAGAATAATATGCTTTTTTTCATTTTAATTACTTTGTAAGTAGAATAAATAAAAAACTCGCAAGTCTTTTATAGACTTGCGAGCAAATATCACAAAAGATATATTAACAGATGGTTAAAATTCAGAGAGTGCGCCAGAAACAGCAGTCCAAGACCAACCATTAAATTTGCTTAAATCTGCACCTACAGTGTTAGCACCTCTAGCTACCGAAGTAGTGAAGGCATCTGAACCATCTTTAAAGAAGTCAGCAACAGATGAACCAGCAGGGATAGTCGCTTGTAAGTTAGCAGCAGTTGCAACTCCTTGAGGAAGCAAGTCAAAATCCTGACCTGCAGTAAGGTCAAAGAAATAAACGTTATTAATATCAACATACGTATTGGCATCTAAGTCAACTAAGCCTTGTGCAGTTCTACCATTAGCAGTTGCTCTTACTGAACCATTTTTTATAGTGTGAGTATTATTCGCTAATAAAGCACCTTCTGGACCATCAAGCTCCATACACTCATCACCAGGAGTAATTACCACAAAGTTATCTAGTGTACCATTCCAAGATTGGTCTGTATCAATAGCATCGTCTCCTGTGTTCCAAACTACTACATGTTTTACGGTTACAGATCCACCGAACCACTCAATACCGTCATCTTGGTTTGCAACAACTTCTACATATTCAATTGTAGTACCTGAACCAACACCACCTAGCGTTAAACCGTTAATTTCGTTACCCTCTCCAATATTAGCACCACCATGGCGGATAGAAATATAACGTATTGTTCCTGAATTATCGCTAGCGTTTGTTCCGCCATATAAACCGTTTGTATCAGATGGAGGAATGCCTTCAATTTGAACGGCCTCTGCATCAGCAGAAATAGGAGCATTGCCCAAGACAATTAAACCGCCCCATAAACCATTTTCAGTTGTCGTTAAATTAGGTGATTCAATTTGTCCGGGCTGAATTTCGTCGGCGATAGAAGTGAAAATAATTGGAGAAGCTGCTGTTCCTAATGCATCGATTTTTGCATCACGTGCAATCACTAAAGCAGAAGCGTTTGCTCCAGAACCAAACTCACCTTTAACTACTACGCCTGGCTCAATTGTTAATGTTACACCAGCAACAACCACAATTCTTTTATCGAGAACATACGTTTTACCAGACTGCCAAGTTTGGTTAGCCGTAATGTTATCAACAATACGGATAACAGTTTCTTCGACAGTAACGTTGATAGCCGCAGTTTGTGTCGCTGTTCTGTTTTCATTGTCAGTTACACTAAGCGTTGCTGTGGCTGCACCCGCAGTAGTACCCGCGGCAAAGCTGACAGTAATTGTACCTGAAGTAGCACCTGCGGTAAGGTTATTTGAAATTGTAGCCGAACCGTTTAGAGCTGTTACAGATGAGCTGCTAAAACCACCGGGGATAGTAACGGTAAAATTGATGTCTGTAGAACCACCTGCTGCAACATTGGCAACTGATGTAGGAGCAGAGATAGTGGGAGCAACCGTAGGTGCGTCGTTGTCATCATCGTCATCACATGATGTTAAGAACAGTCCGCTTGCTAAAAGCGCTAACAAGATTAAATTAAATAATTTTTTCATCTTAAGAATGAAGTTTTAGTTTTAAAATTTTCTGCAAAGGAGTTCTTTAGACTTTACTTCTCAGTTGCTCTTAGATGAACAAAAGGTTACTTAATACAACCTTAAAATAGTATTCATTTTTAAGTAATATAATTTAGTTTTTGTAAGAAATAATTCATATTAAGTTCTTTAATTATTGACTTTAAATATGAAACATTTTTTTGAAGAAATTCCCAACTGATTTTTCATCTTCCGCTTCTTCTGTTTCTTTACCAACAAAGCTGTTATCAACGGAGAATGATTGCATCAGATTGATGATGGAATTGTCGAATGCTACGATGAGTTTGAATTTGATTCCTTTTTTGAAAGATTTCAGATTTACACTAAATGCGAACGGACTATCAGGCATTTTAAGCTCCTCTATTAATTGAGAAATATCTTCTCGGCCGTAGTGGGGAACATGCCCATGCATATTTGACTCGCTTAGCAAATTGGAAAATTTAGTAATTAATGCTGCTATTAAAATGTTATCGAACTCTAAGGCTACTCCTTCCCGCATTTCTATTTGCCCTGCAACGCTATTAGGAAGTAGATGATTACAAATTTTTTCTTCGGAACTGGGATCCAAAATTATATAGGTTTTACCGTGAACATTCCCTACAATCTCGGTGAATAGAATTCTATATTCACTTTCTGAGGATGTATAACGATTAATATCTTCTATTACATCTTCTACCCCGAAAGTAGATTTTTTTACAATCACTTCGTCTTTGAGTAAAGCATGAAGTGAGGCAGTAACATTTTGCAGTGCAATTTGGCTAATATCCATGAGCACATCTAAATCTTTTTCGGTAAGAGATACTTTCTCATTCATCATCGACTTACACTTTTTAATTAAAAAAAACTATACTGTAGCAGCAAGTGAGCCTATTTTTACAGGGCTAAATAAAAAATCGGATATATCGGGTACGTCTAAAACTAAGCATACATTACCATTTCCTAGTATAGTTGCTCCACTTATAAAACTTACATTATCTACCGGAGGTGATAACGGTTTTTCTATGATTTCTTTCTGCTGTAACAATCGATCCACAACAAAACCTAGCATTTTGTTATCAACAGCAACAATAATAATGTGGTATTTATTATTTGGTATTATCGTATCAAATCCTTTTTGA
>CAZFQW010000335.1:0-4614 GCA_964521225.1 uncultured Roseobacteraceae bacterium | reverse complement strand
GTAGGCGATTTTGCCTGCCTATACACACATTACCAAGAACTAGAAAGTGGCTATATAAAATCGAGGTTTTTAGACAATAAAGCAGGTTGTTTTGTGCTATTTGAACTTGCCAAGTTTTTTTCGGAAAATAAGATGGAAGTTCCCGTTCAGCTTTACTTTTCAAATTACGAAGAAGTGGGTCATGGCGCAGCAGTTTTATTTCCTAGTACTATTGAACAATTGCTAGTAATTGATATGGGCGTTGTGGGCGATGCTTGCCAAGGAAACGAATTGCTCTGTTCTATTTGCGCAAAAGACTCTTCCGGACCTTACGACTACAACATTAGAAAAACATTGACTTCTTTAGCGAAACAACATAGCATTCCCTATAAAGTAGATGTTTATCCCTTTTATGGTTCCGATGGTTCGGCAGCTCAAAAAGCGGGGAATAACCTGAGAATTGGGCTGATTGGCCCTGGAGTGGCTGCATCGCATGGCAACGAGCGAACACATAAAAAAGGCGTTGAAGCGACCATCCGACTGTGTATTGAATACATTAAAGCACAGTTCAGCAATTGATTTAAATTTTTTATTAAGACTTTCCACGAAAGCACTAACTTTGATTCATCAAAAGCATAAAAGGATTTTTTAAGATGAAAAAATACACATTTACCGAAAAAAAAGATACTCGTTCAGGGTTTGGAGATGGTCTTCTAGAAGTTGGAAGAGAAGACAGCAGAGTGGTAGCACTTTGTGCCGACCTCACAGGCTCTTTAAAAATGGGCGGTTTTAAAAAGGAATTTCCAGAGCGTTTTTTCCAAGTAGGAATTGCCGAAGCCAACATGATGGGGCTTGCCGCAGGACTTACCATCGGAGATAAAATTCCTTTTACAGGTACTTTTGCCAATTTTTCAACGGGAAGGGTTTACGACCAAATAAGGCAGTCAATTGCTTACTCAAAGAAGAATGTAAAAGTGTGTGCTTCGCATTCTGGTGTTACCTTAGGAGAAGATGGCGCTACACACCAAATACTAGAAGATTTGGGAATGATGAAAATGCTGCCTCATTTCACAGTAATTAATACTTGCGACTATAACCAAACAAAAGCCGCCACCAAAGCAATTGCGGCTTACAATGGTCCCGTATATTTAAGGTTTGGTCGCCCCGCAGTACCGGTATACATGCCCCATACTTTTGAAATCGGAAAAGCAGTGATGCTCAACGAAGGAGCTGACGTTACCATTTTAGCAACGGGGCATCTCGTGTGGGAAGCCATTGAGGCGGGCGTAAAATTAGCAGAAGCTGGTATCGATGCTGAAGTCATCAACATCCATACAATTAAACCGCTCGACGACCTCGCTATTTTAGAGTCAGTGAAGAAAACGGGTTGCGTAGTTACCGCAGAGGAGCATCAAGTTGCTGGTGGACTTGGAGAAAGTGTAGCTTCCCTCCTAGTAAGAAACTTACCGAAACCAATGGAGATGGTTGGTGTAAAAGATACTTTCGGGGAAAGCGGAACACCTGACGAATTAATGGTGAAATACGGTTTAAAGTCTACCAATATTGTAGAGGCTGTTCATAAAGTAATGAAGCGAAAAGCTTAAGTTTTTATAATACGTTTTTAACAAAAAGAGGATTGACATGAGTTAATAACCTGCGTGCAGGTTTTCTCAATTTGTTTGATAATTGATAGCATTTTTAATGCTTTTTCATTCTTTTCCTTTGATGTTTTTTTACTTAATGCAACGGTGGCATACTCGCCCAAACCATCGGAAATTTTGGTTAGTGTGGCTATTTGTGTCTCAGTATCATTTCTTGTTGGAACTTTACTAATATCACTAGAAAACAATGATTTAAGAGTTCTAAAAATCATATGAATTACTTTTGATGACTAACAGATAAATTTTCTTGATACCTAAAATTACAAATCATCCCACCACAATACCTAACTCTTTTGCAATCGTGGTTCTTTCTTTTTTAAGGGTACTATGAATTTTAAGATACTCTTCTTGTGTGTCCAAATCCTGTGCGTGTTTTAGCTCGTTGAGGGCTTCGTTGCAAAGTTTTACAAGCTGCGCATACTTTAAACGGAGGATATTTTGGTAGATAATCTTCTCTAGGCTTTGGTCTTTTTTGGGGACTAAAATTTGAAATTTCCCCGTCCAATGTTCGCTCGGAGCTCTAAAATCTGTAAGGATATCAACCGCTATATCTTTCACCTCAGTGTCATCGTGATGCAAAAAATCCATTTCAGAAGGTATCTTCTCCCTTTCAATCAAATCGAGATATGCCTCCTTCATTTTCTGAAAAGCGGGAATTTTCAATGCTACCTCTTGCGCTTCCGCAATCATGTGCTGATATAAATGCCCCCCACCATCGGTATTATTGCTGCCGTAGGTAATCAGCAAGCGCAGATACTCGCGTTCTTGGTAATAAGAAGGCCTTGTATCGTGTGTTACAGTCTCCTGCGATAAGTCGGTAGTAAGCTCGGCTTCAAAATCTTCTTCTGTTGAAAATGAAAAATCGTCTTCAAAACTTGGTAAGGGTGTCGACTCTTGGGGCGGTGCAGCAAAATTTTCTGAGGAGGGAAGTGGAATTCCTTCAAAATAACGCTCTCCCGATTGGAGATTTTGCCGTTCTTCTCGCCTTTTCTCTTGCTCGCGTGCACGTTGTTTTCTTTTCGATTCTTTCAGCAACAGCGTATTCCCTTCACTAATTAGCAGCTCTTCGGCAACTCCCAACTGCTCGCTGCATTGTTTAAAAAACACAGAACGGCGAATAGGGTCCGGAATTTTAATGATACTTTCAACTACATCTCTAATTAAAGATGCCTTTTTAATAGGGTCGTTGCTAGCATCTTTTAAAAACAAATCGGTTTTAAAGAGAATAAAGTCTTGGGCATTTTCCTGTAAGTACGATTTAAACTTCTCCCCACCTTCTTTTTGTGCAAAGCTATCGGGGTCTTCGCCTTCGGGTAGTAAGACTATTTTAACGTTCAGCCCTTCTGCTAAAAGTAAGTCAATTCCTCTGAGCGAAGCACGAATTCCGGCGGGGTCGCCATCGTAAAGGACTGTTACATTCGGCGAAAATCGCTTCAGAATTTTCACTTGTGCTTCCGTTAAAGCCGTCCCCGAGGAAGAAACTACATTTTCAATGCCTTCTTGGTGCATCGAAATCACATCGGTATAGCCTTCTACCAAATAGCAATTATCCTCTTTTCGGATGGCATTTCGTGCCTGATAGATGCCGTACAACACATAGCTTTTGTGGTAAACCTCTGTTTCGGGCGAGTTGAGGTACTTGGGTTTATCGTCTTTTTTGAGTGTTCTTGCACCAAAACCAATTACCCTGCCCGAAACATTGTGGATTGGGAACATCACTCTGCCTCTGAAACGGTCGTAGCGTTTCCCGTTTTCTTTTTGGACAACCAAGCCTGCCTGCTCCAAAATTTCGGTGGTGAAACCGTTTTTCAGGGCATTTTCTTCAAGGGTATTCCAGGCATCGGGGCTGTAGCCAAGTTCAAACGTTTCAAGGGCTTTTTGCCGGATTCGTCTTTCTTTAAAATAACTTAAGCCCACCGATTTCCCCTCGTCGGTTTCGTTGAGGTTGGTTTTATAGAACCGATTGGCAAAGTTAAGGGCAATTAAAATGCTTTCCTTTTTGCTTTGCGCTTCTTCTTGTTCGGGCGTGGTTTCCTCTTCTTCAATTTCGATGCTGTACTTGTTTGCCAAGTACTTTACTGCTTCTAAAAAGCCTATACCCTCAATTTCTTTTATAAAACTGATGGCGTCGCCCCCTTTTCCAGAGCTAAAATCTTTAAAGATATTTTTGGAAGGAACTACGAAAAACGAGGGTGTTTTTTCGTTGGAAAAGGGAGAGAGTGCCGTCCAGTTTTTCCCACTTTTTTTAAGGGTGAGGAAATCTTCAACAACTTCTAAAATATCGGCAGTTTCTTGTACTTTTCGTATGGTTTCTCGGCTAATGCGCATTCTCAAAATTATGAATTATTCACCCAAAGTTTTGAGTTATAATGATGTAATATTAGTTTCAATCTCTATTTAACACTTGTTACTTTATGGTTACTACTGATTACACAGAGTTTAGCGCTAACCTTTCTAAGTATTTAGATGATATAGAGGTTAATAAAGAAGTACTTTTAGTGCAGTAGAATTTGTTTAGCTGTACAGTGCAGATTTCATTATTATACCCTAACTAGCCCCTTTATACTTGCGCATTAGTTTATTGGTGAAAATAAACTCATTCAAATCTTCGGAGTCGGAATCGAGAATTTCTTCGTTGCTCCCCTCCCACACTTTATGGCCGTCTTTCATAAAAATAATTTTCTCTCCAATTTCCATTACAGAGTTCATATCGTGGGAAACTATTACGGTGGTGAGTTGAAATTCTTGGGTGATTTCTTGAATTAAATTATCGATGATGATAGCCGTATTGGGGTCTAAACCGGAGTTGGGTTCGTCGCAAAATAAATATTGTGAGTTCATTACAATGGCACGGGCAATGCCTACACGTTTTTGCATTCCTCCACTAATTTCAGAGGGCATTTTTTTTGCTGCATCGGCCAATCCTACTCTGTCGAGGCACGAGTGTACACGGGCTCGTTTTTCTTCAAGATTC
>CAZFQW010000334.1:0-4618 GCA_964521225.1 uncultured Roseobacteraceae bacterium | reverse complement strand
ATGGCGCCATGAAAAAAGCAATGATGAAGTTCTTTACCTACTTAGGAGCTGCTGCTTGCATGTTGCTTTTCTTCTTCGACGGGCAAAATATTGAGTTTGGCATCTCAATGACTGTATTAGCGAGTATTGGCTATGCAGGTTCTTTAGTTTTTTACAACTCCTATCTCCCCGAGGTTGCTTCCACAGAAAACTTCGACAGAATAAGTGCTAAAGGATACTCTATGGGGTATATTGGTAGCGTAATACAACTTTTGTTTAGTCTAGTGATGGTATTAAAGCCTGAATTATTTGGTTTAGAAAAAGGTACTTTACCCGCTCGTCTCTCCTTTTTAACAGTGGGAGTCTGGTGGATAGGTTTCTCACAAATTGCTTTTTACTACTTACCCAAAAACCCTCATGGCAGAACCCCTGATATGGTTCATTTATTTAAAAAGGGAGCTAACGAGCTTGCTTTAGTTTGGGCTTCGCTCAAGCAATTACCTGAAACTAAAAGATTTCTTTCTTCTTTTTTTTTTTATAGCATGGGAGTACAAACTGTAATGCTGCTTGCCGCAACTTTTGGGGAAAAAGAACTAGAGCTAGAAAGCAGCAAACTCATTATAACCGTACTTATTATTCAAATTGTGGCTATTGGCGGTGCTTATCTCTTTGCGTTACTCTCCGAGAGGAAAAGCAACAAATTTTCTCTGCTCAGCATGATTCTTATTTGGGTAGGTATTTGTATTGGGGCCTACTTTGTTTATACCGAGTTTCAGTTTTACATTTTGGCAGTTGTGGTGGGGTTAGTCATGGGAGGAATTCAATCATTATCAAGATCAACCTACTCGAAACTCATTCCTGAAAATACACCTGATACCGCTTCTTATTTTAGCTTTTATGACGTTACTGAAAAGCTCTCTATTGTGGGAGGTACTTTTTGCTATGGTTTAATTGAACAACTAACAGGAAGTATGAGAAATAGCATTGTTGCATTGGGCATCTTTTTTGTTATTGGGCTTTCTCTTATCTTAAAATTACGTGTAAAAAAGTAAGTCAGATTTAATTTAGTGTTTCTAACATCATACAAAAACACAAAACCCCTCTTCTTAACAGTTAAACTACGCTGCCTACGCAGTCTTATTTTAGGAATACCCTCTGATAATGGCTTCATAAATGTAAATTTCATTCTAAAAAGCACCCATTAACGGTTATTAAGTAGTATTTTATGAAAATAATAATATTTAAACATTTATTGCCTAAAATTGTATTATTTCAATATTTTTTATGAATAAAAGAATTTCTAGTGGGCAATTATCCTCCTTTGTTAAACAAAAAAGTTACATTTATGGCATAATTCATACTTAACAAGATAAGTCTAATTTTGGGTCTTCTCTAAGAGCTTCCTACATTCTTTTTTCATATTAATACCGAAAAGCATTATGCGCAACTTTACCAAACCTTTTTTATTGCTAGGGATATTGATGTTTATTAATTCCTTTAGTGTATCTGCTCAAAATACTGATTACAGTATTGTGCAGGATTGCGAATCTCAATCTTGGCTAGTTTCACGAAGTACAAACTCAGTTTATGCTGAAGCCTTTAATGGAGTGCAAGTAAACTTAGTTGAAGGAACTTTTACGATACCTTACAGTGGTACGAGTGAAGCTTTTTCTTACAGAAAAGTCTTTTCTAACCAACTTATTACGTTATCTCTTTCTTTAGAATGGGATAGCAGTCTATGCGACGATGGTTCAGCGCCCCCATCTGGAGGGAATGATGATTGCGTTAAAGGCCCTGAGTTGATAGAAAATGGCAATTTTGACAGTGCTATTCCTACTTTAAGCGAATATGATAATAGCACTCAGAAAAGAATTATTTCTGATGATATTAGTGATTTTTCATCTTTCTCGCCTTACTATAACCAAACGGACGCTATTGGGCAATATGGCTGGGGTGGCAGAGCAATGAACCCCGAAGGAACATTTGCCGTGGCAAACAATCCAAAAGATTATCACCCTGCGTTTTTCGATTATAACTCTAGCAACTGTAACTACAGCTATGGCAATATGCTCATTATTAATGGTGCCAACAATGAAGGCAAAATTGTAAACGGCAGAGGTAAAATTACTTCTAACGACCAATTTATTAATTATAAAGGAAAAGGTTTAGTACTACCGCTTTGGGCATCTAATGTAATTTACCTAGAAGCAGGTGAAGCTTATAGTTTTGAAATGAGTGCTTCAAGTGTTGTGGTAAGAAACTCTGCACAATTAAACTTTAGACTAATGAGAAACAGTAACTCATTAGAACAGCTTGTAGAAAATGCACAAGCAGTATTTGATACTTGGGAATTAAGCGCGCCAGAAGCATGTAATTATGGCTTAAATAAATACACAAGCAGTTTCACAGCTACAGAAAGTGGCTGGTTTAGATTAGGCGTATTTAACAACGAACTAGCACTCTCTGGTAATGATTTCGCTATTGATAATATCAGCTTGAGAAGCTGTGGTGGTAATCAAGAGCTACCCGCTTGTGGCGTGTACTTTAAAATGCCAAATGGTTTGGTGAAAGCCATTAAAACAGAAAGTGGTTACACTCCTGACAATTTAAAAGGTATATACGTAAATTATTCGGACTTTGAACTTGTAGAACTTGGAGAAGGCTTAGTAGAAATTCCTTGTTCTCCTTGTGATGTTTATTATGTAGACAATTCAACTGATTTTATTTATCAAGTAAGAACGAACGAATATGCTGAAAAAGCTTATATCTCTGAAAAATTTGATTTAAGAAATACCAAAATTGGTAATGGTGATAGCCGAATCGAAGACGCTCACATTGCACTTAATGTTACTAATGGAAACCCGAATATAGAGAGTGGTTCTAGAATGTATGTTTTCCAAAGTGGTAACCCTAGAAACTTTGGTTACTTCGATATGGATGGTGTATGGAATCATTTAGGACAACTTAAAAATTACATTCCCGGTAGCATTGTACAAGCCACTTTCGACCCACAAGGAAGACTTTTTGTTACTTCTACTGGAAAAAATAAACTTTACGAAATCACAAATGTGTACGATATCACTGGTCCTAATGTAATCCCTGCTGTTTCTGAGTATGGGGTAATTAAAATTGCCAATCAGTTTGGAACAGATTATAATAGTGCTCCAAAAATTGACATTCAAGGAGCTGATATTGTAGTTGACCAAGACGGTTCGTTCTACTTAGCTACGCATAAAAATGCAAGTTTATATGCTGTATCGGGCTTTGAAAGCTATATGCTAGGTTCACAAGTTGGCAGAACCGATGGTAGCCTAACAGGTATCGCAGCACACGGTAACGATTTAATATACTCAGCAAAAAACAATACCTTCTTAACACTAATCGATAAAAACGGCAACAATCGTAGAAACCTCACAATGGTTCCTGCTTTAAAAAGTGCTTGGGGAGATATGACCTCCGCTTGTGTTGATTACGTAGAATCATGTGTCGATTTCGCAAGTAATGATACCGAGACTATAAACTATAGCCCTGGTACTTTAATGAAAGGCAGTGGCTCGCCTATCAACGCTCGTATCAATTCATTAAACTCTACTGGTATTCCAGAATTTACAGATGGCAAAATTGATTTTGTGTCTTTAGGTGCAAACGGATTAGGGAAAGGTATCGCTGATGTAAACCCTAATATCATTGCAGAAGGTTTAACTGTCGACAATGGCTTTATCGAATTAAAATTAAATAGTAAATTATATAATTGGAATAAAAACGGTTTATATGTAGGAAAGGCAGCATCAAGAGAGTTATTGGATGGTGGTAATGGTTTATCTTATGCTGATTTAATAGTTGTAGAAACTAGCTGGGGTAAAATGAACACCAATTGCGGGGAAGACATGAATAAAAACTACCCTGAAAGAGCCTTATTCTATGGTTCAGTAGATGGTGAAAACTGGGCATATATTGGTTACGGTTGTAGAACTACATTCTTAGATATTGCTCCTGCGTTAGAAACACTTGGTACGAACTACATAGAGTACCTCAGAATTGTAGATTTCACAGATGCTAATAAGCACAGCGGAAGTGCAGATGGATACGATGTAAATGGTGTAATCTATTGCCAAGAAAATGTATTTCAAGCGATTACAGGAATTACTGTAGCGGGGGGCATTCCACAATTAACGAATGCTAGACAGTCTGCCGATGAAACCCCACTATTTGATTGGGATCATTTCGTAACAACTCCTGATGTAGTAGATATATTCGGTAACGAAATCATCGACCTAAATAATAACATTAGTATTTACCCTAATCCATCTACAGATTTTGTAAATATTGATGTGAGACTTCAAACCGAAGGAAGTAAAATTGATGTGAAGGTGTATGACGTTACAGGCAGAATGGTTTATAACCGCCAGTCTGAAACGGTATTATCTGATAGAGTTAATTTTGCAGGATTTGGCCCAGGTCTTTATTTAGCTAGAGTTTCCGCAGGTGGCGAAACCAAAACTATGAAATTTATTATCACCAAATAATTATTAAATAATCCGTTAAAGGGGTTGTCTGCTGTATTAGTAGATAACCCTTTTTTTATGAGATAATAAACCATTACATTCTTTAAATTAGTAGCAACTAACAAACTTTATTC
>CAZFQW010000333.1:0-4621 GCA_964521225.1 uncultured Roseobacteraceae bacterium | reverse complement strand
ATATAACTTCACACCCGAATGAGCCAAAATCTCAGTCGGGTGTTTTTTTTTAACAAAGAGAAAGTTTTGGAATCCGAAAATGCCTATTTGGCAGGCTTATCAACGGCTCACTTAGGAAAAATTAAATCATGTACATTAGTATGTAATGGTACCAAAATTTATTCATCACAACAACAATAAAGCATCCTAACTATTATTTGATATCTAACGTAAATTTATAGAGTATTTTCGCTATTTTTATGTCAATGGCATGTAGTATCCTGACATTAACTTTCAAAAAATCATTTCTAAGAACCATCCTCACTAGGTTATTTCACTACTTAACAATACCAAAATTTACAGAGAAATTGTAAACGAATCTAGATGATAAACTACCCGGAACAAGCAGCTATTGTATTAAATACTTGTGCAGACGAACCCTTACAGCTTATAGGCAGGGTGCAGTCTTACGGTGTTTTAGTGGTTTTAGATCGCGAAAGCCGCACCGTTCTCCAAATGAGCGAGAATGCTACTCGGATTTTTGGAGAGGATGTGAATTTTTTATTAAAGAAACCCTTTATTCAGCTTTTCCCTACTGAACTTACCCAAGTACTTACCGATTGGTTGGTAACTTCAGCGGCTTATAGCATGCTAGATATAGAAATTGGCGATAAAAACTATTCTCTAAGGTTAATCCCTCAGACCGAACTACTTTTAATAGAAATAGAAGAAAAGCAGACTGAAAACCTATCGCAGTTAAATCAAATGCTTTATCATGGTATAGCACTGATGGAAAAGGCCACTACCTTACCCTTACTTTTTCAGGCATATACCGATACTTTGTTAAAAATAACCGCTTATGATAGGGTACTTTTAATGGAGTTTAAAGACAATTGGTAGGGTGAAGTTCTTGGCGAAAGCATTGCCAATAAAAATATCAATTCGTTTATAAACCATCATTTTCCCCCTCAGGATATTCCCCAACAAGCACGTGATTTACTCCTAAAGGGGAAATATAGATATATCCCTAAAGTGAAGGGAGAATCATATGCACTCATTCCTTATAAAAATGAGCAAACATTACAACCAACTTCTTTATTAGGTTCTATTCTTAGAAATCCTTCGGAGCTTCATTTGGAGTATTTAGTTAATATGGGTGCAGCCTCTTCTTTTAGCCTCTCAATAATTGTAGATGGAAGACTTTGGGGGATTGTTGCCTGCCATAACTTCCAAGAAAAAAGCATCGGTTTTGAGCGAAGAGAAATCGCTCAGCTTCTTACTAAATTTTTTAATGCTCAATTAAAAGAAGAGAAAAAAGGAATTGACGAACAGTTATCAAGCATTTTTGAGAGTGCAAGGGAAGGGATTTTAAGGCAAATGGCCACTAGTTATGACATTTGGGAAGGATTAACCAAAGGAGAGTATACATTAATAGATTTAAACAATGCCGATGGGGCAGCCATGATTTGGGAAAACCAGCTTTTTATGGAAGGCAAAACACCCCAAGAAGAAGATATTTTTCATCTTTTTGAGTGGTTTTCCGCTGAACATCCACAAAAAGATATTTTCTATACAGATCATTTAAGCCATCATTATAAAAAGGCAAAGGATTTCACCCGATTCGGAAGCGGCGCGCTATTTCTAAAAATAGCAAATGCAGAGAATTATATAGTATGGTTTAAGAAAGAAGTAATTCGAGAGACTCATTGGGCAGGTAATCCGAACAATCCTGAAAAGAAAATAGTAGACATGCCCTTTTTACACCCTCGTAAATCTTTTGACCGATGGATAGAGCTTTCAAGAGGATATTCAGAACCATGGGAATATACTGAAATCCAAACTATAAATCGATTTCAAAAAGATATTACGAGCTTTATTATATCGGCGAATAGGAAGTTAAGAGAGCTGAACTTTAAGTTGCAAGTAACACTAGAAGAGCGGCAACAATTAGTAGAAGAGCTACATGCGGCAGAAGAAGAACTAAGGCAAACCCACGATTTCCAGCAAGAAATTATCGAACAACTCTCTAAAAGTAAGTCGGGCGAACTAGAAGAATCGAAAGAGAAACGCAGGCGCATAGGAAGTTTAATAATTGATACAAAATATAGGATTACTTCTTTTAATGAGGTAATACAAGATTTCTTCGACCAAAGCATAAATATTGCTGATAATATCATTGATAAATATCCGCCAGAAGAAGAAAAAGAGTTCTATCTTTTTTGCGAAAGAGCTCTAAATGGCGAAAAATCTATAAGAGAAGTAAAACGAACAGTAAAGGGAAGACTTCGTTGGCTGAAGGAGTATTTTTACCCAATTTATAATGCTAAAGAAAACGTATATGCCATTGGCTGTGATATACAAGATATCACTCAGCGAAAACAAGCCGAAGATGTAGTACATAATTTAGCACTAATAGCCCGCAACGCTCAAAATGCTATTATGATTACCGATAAGAACCAGTATATTTTATGGGTAAACCCAAGTTTCACAAAGCTTACAGGCTACACTATAGAAGAGGTACTAGAAAAAAATCCGAATAAACTACTAGCAGGGGAGGAAACAGATTTTGAGGTAATAAAAAATATTAACCGGCAGGTATCGAATTATGAAAGTTGCGAAGTGGAGTTAATTAACTACCACAAATCGGGACGGAAGTATTGGGCGCATATTTATTTGCAACCTTATATTGATACCTTTGGCGAGCAGCGCTTTTTTTCTATCCATACAGATATTACCAACCAGAAACTAACCAATTTAGCCATCGCAGAAAGTGAGGAGAAATTCCGTTTACTTTCTGAAAATGCTTACGATTTAGTGGCGCTACAAGATAAGAATGGGAATTTTACTTATGTATCCCCTTCGGTAGAAAGGCTTTTAGGCTATTCGCAAGAAGAGCTAATAGGGAAGAATCCTATTCCTTTAATTCATTCTAGTTTTCGTCCGACACTAAAGAAATATAACTTTTATGAATTTATAAAAACGAGCCTCCACAATCGTTTTGAGTATCTATTAAAAAAATTTTCTGGAGAATATATATGGGTAGAGACTTCTTATCAGATCATAAAAAAAGAAGGACAAGAAACAGCGTATATACAATCGATTACAAGAAATATTGATGCCCGGAAAAAAGCAGAATTAGCCTTAGAAAAAACCAATGACGATTTAAATAAGGTAAACCAAGAACTAGATAGTTTTGTGTATAGCGTTTCGCATGACCTACGCTCTCCGATTGCCTCATCGCTGGGTTTAATAGAGGTAATGCAAGGAGAAAAAGATATAAAAGTGTTGGGAGAGTATATGGAGCTACAAAAGCAGAGTTTAAATAGGCTCGATTCCTTTATTTCTGATATTGTAAACTACTCAAGAAATAGCAGGCTAGAAATTGCGGCAGATAAAATTGATTTTTATGATTTAGTAGAGTCGATATTTAGTAATTATAGTTTTCTTCCGGATACGAACCACATCAAAAAAGAAATTTTTATTAAAGGAAATTCAGAAGCATTTTATAGCGATTCTTTGCGCCTTAAAATAATCCTCTCAAACCTAATTTCAAATGCTTTAAACTATCATAATAGCTATGCTAAGGAAGATTCTTACCTACATGTGAGTATAGATATAAAAGCTGAAAAAGCGATTATTACGGTAGAAGATAATGGTGTTGGTATTGATAAAAAGTATCAATCCAGAATTTTTGAGATGTTTTTTAGGGCGAATAACTTAAAGCCCGGTTCAGGGATAGGATTATATATTGTGAAGGAAACCGTTGCTAAAATAAAAGGTAGCATTTCCTTTGTTTCAAAATCAGGAAAGGGAACTTCTTTTACACTAGAAGTTCCTAATTTAAAAGCCTTGAAAGAGGCGAAATCATAAATTGTTATTTTGCTTTTCTGCGTTTAATCTCTTTCTGTATGAGGTTATACTCACGACTACTTTGCCCTGCAATAGAGGTGTTTTCATCGGCTCGTCTCATTAAATAGGGCATTACTTCTTCCACAGGGCCGTAGGGAACATATTTCACAACATTGTATCCACTATGGGCTAAGTTATAAGAAATGTGGTCGCTCATACCGTAAAGCTGTGCAAAGTAAAAACGGGTATCGTTAGGAGGTATGCCGTTTTTCTGCATCAGCACGGTAAGTTGGTAGCTGCTATACTCGTTATGCGTTCCGGCTACAATGGAGGCAATATCTCTATTTTCTAAGCAGAAAAGTGTTGCTTGGTCAAAATCTTCATCGGTAGTGTGCTTATCGGGCTGTACAGGGTCTTCGTAGCCAAACTGAATGGCCCTGTTTCTTTCTTTTTCCATGTAAGCACCTCTTACGAGCTTAGCCCCAAAAAAGTAATTGCCCTCTTTAGCAAGTGCAAAGTCTTTTTGAAGCCTCGTGAAACTACTTTTAAGGTATAATTGATAGGTGTTGTAAACAATTGCTTCGGTTTGGTTATAGCGCTGCATCATTTCTTGGGCAATGCTATCAACACCTTTTTGTATCCAAGATTCCTCTGCGTCAATCAAAATTTTAACACCATTATGGTGAGCGGCTTCACAAATCTTGTTTATCCTTTCTACTGCTTTTTTCCAAGTTACTTCTTCATCTTCGTTGAGCGCAAGCCCTGCATGTACTTTTTCTAATAAGCCAAAAGG
>CAZFQW010000332.1:0-4623 GCA_964521225.1 uncultured Roseobacteraceae bacterium | reverse complement strand
GTACTTTCACATTGATCATAAGAGTATCGGTACACCCTATACTGTCTTGTACAAAAACTTGATAAACTGTATTAAAATTGGGTTTTACGAAAGGATTGGCAATGGTATCGTTTGCAATGTCTTGATTGAGCCATTGGTATTTAATTGCGCCACTCGCTACTAACTGTACGCTATCGCCAAAACAAATGATGGTATCGTTACTGATTTCAAATTTGGGATAGCGAACCTGAATGGTATCGTAAGCGATGGACTGCTTCACGCAAGTATCGCTGTTGGTAAAGAGGGTTTCTAAGGTGATTACATAGCCGCCATCATTTTCAAAATTAAAAATGATGGAATCGCGGGCGGTAAAAGTACCTAAATTGCCAATTTGCCAACGCAGGCTATCTGTTCCTACCGATTTGTTGGTGAGTTTCACTAAGCCCGGTTCTTCGCAGCGGTTGATAAACTCAAACTCAAAACCTACTTCAATAATTTGGTTGACTCTAACATTGGTGCTTAAAGTATCGATACAGCCAAATTCGTTGGTAACAATAACCCTGTACTCGGTATTGCTTGTTGGGCTTACCGTTTGCGTGGCAGCCGTTTTATTTTCGATGTCCTCATTAAGCCAGTTGTAAATTTCTGCGCCGAAAGCTTTAATTTGAATGCTATCGCCACTACAAATTGTAGTATCGGCAGAAATAGCAAATTCTTTAGGAAATACCTGTATGGTATCGTAATGAACATCGGTTTGTAGGCAGCTAGTTGGGTCAGAAACGGTTAATTCAATAATGTATTCTCCTGGTTCGGTGTATGTATGTGTTTGGTTTTGCCTGCCATTTAAAGTAGTACCGTCGCCTGTATCCCAAGAGAACGTAACGCCTCCTTGGCTTCTGTTCGCAAAATCTATTGTAAGCGGTACACAACCCTCTTTAACAGAGGGCGTAAAATCGGCAGCGAGCAATGCTAAATCAATTTTGAAAACAAGCATATTACAGTTTTCTCGCTGTATTTCTAAAGAACTTCGAGGAAATACATCGGGCGTACAAGAGCAAACTGCCTGATAGATAATTCCTCGGGGGTCAAAGCGACTCGTTCCCCCATCTACATGGTCGCCACGTGTACCACTTGCTCCCATAAAAGAACCAAATTGTAAAGCAGAGGCATCGCTCGATAGA
The DNA here is from genome assembly GCA_964521225.1 of uncultured Roseobacteraceae bacterium. Lineage (GTDB taxonomy): Bacteria > Bacteroidota > Bacteroidia > Cytophagales > Flammeovirgaceae > CAYUJH01. The sequence continues at coordinate 3,463 of CAZFQW010000332.1, read as the reverse complement.
ATAGCGACATAAAAGTCGGCACCATCGGTAGAGGCCTGTATGGCGTTACTTGTGGTCGGAAGTCCGAATGTAGAACCTCCAATTATATTAAAGCCGCCGTTGTTGGCAGGGCCACCACCCCAGCCAGCAAGATAAATGGAGTTACAATTAGTAACGGTAAATGCAGTAGGCACTAAATCGATGTTACTTCTGCCACTGCCAATAGTTGTGGAAAAAATAGTAGAAGATAACGCAGGGTTGAGCTTATGCAGAAATTGAGAACCATTTGGGTTGCTATAAATGGCATCTCCTGCTAGTGGATAAAACCCTGTTGTTTGCCCAAATACTATGGGGTTTCCTTCGGTATCTACATCTACTAAGTAAGCTTGGTCGTAAGAGTTAGTTCCCAAAAAGGTGGCATTAATTAAGTTTGAACCATCACTCGAAATATGGACAATAAAACCATCGGTAGAGCCTTGGAGGTAAGTAGGGCTGATGCTACTTAGCGAGGTAGGAAAGTTACTGCTTGCCGTTCCGCCTACTACAAATACATTGTTTGCGTTGTCGAGCGATAAACCGAAACCACCTTCTACATTGGAACCACCCAAAAATGTAGCCCACTCAAGACTACTAGCATCCGCGTTCATCTTCACAACAATAGCATCTCTTAAACCATTTAGTGAGCGATCGAACGCCCCATCTTTTGTAGGAAAATCGAAGGACTCAGAAGCAGAGGCAATGTAAATGTTGTCTTGGGCATCTAACACAATTTCCCCTCTGAATGCATCGCCGTAGTTTCGCATAAGGGGAGAAGATTCAAAACTTCCGCCTGTAAAAAAACTACCTCCCATTACGCCATCGTTCTGCGAGCCACCCAAAAAAGTAGAACCGATTAAACTATTTCCGTTCGTATTCAAAATACTAATAAAAATATCTGTTCCTGCTCCAAAAAAAGGTTCATTAGTACCTATATCGCCATCGTTGTTGATCACACGGGGAAATGGAACCATGCTGCGGCCTCCACCAAAAGAACTATCAAAAGCATTGCGAGTTGGGAAGTTTCCAGAACCTGTAACGCCCATTATTACTAACTCGTTACGAGAGTTTACAATCATACTTGCGGGTACTTCGCTCTCATCTCCACCTAAAAATGTAGAATAAATTAAGCTAGTGCCGTCTGTATTATATTTCATAATTACTACATCTTGTTCGAAAGCCTTAGTAGCCTGAAACGCGCCCACTGTAGTCGGAAAATCGTTTCCGAAGGCTATACCCGCAACGTAACTATTACCCGCATCATCGTAAGTAGCAGAGTTGCCCCAGTTATCGGAAACCGACTGAGAATAACGACTGAAAACAAGTACAGGATCAATTACAAGCTCATAGTTGGCATCGTATCCTTCGGGGAAATCAAAAGATAGAACACCTCGTTTGTATTGAAATTGAGAAGGGATTTCAACCGTATCGCCTTTAATTATTTGGTAAGAAAAGGGCCGTTGCTCAATAAATGTATTCACGGTAGTTTCAATATGAAGATTACCTTCTTGCAGGTAAACAGCTTCTGCTCCTTCATAACTCAATTGAATATCTTCAGGATTACCCCCTTTCGCCACCGCAAACTCATATTTTAAAATACCCCGATTTTGTAAAAAACGAAAGTCGATACCATCATATAAATTCTGATAACTTACTCCCCCATATACCCCTACATTACTACTCCACTTCGAGGCGTTGCTGCCTATGAAATAATTATGATGATAATCTTGCTTTAAATCGCCCCTAACTCCTACATTGGCATTAGCCCCTAAAAAAGAGACTTGCACGCCGTGTGCTTTAATTTCTTGAGGAGGATTTTTAGATATTTTAAGACTGCCAGGAGAAGGGTTCACAAACTGTCCGCTAACTTTTTGGTTAAAAGCGTGCCCATCATGCTCATGGCTCGGATGCCTTTTGGCAAGTACTGAAGCGTCGTAAAAAGAATAAGTGAGTTGGTTCTTCTGAAAAAATAAATAACCGTTGGGGACATCGGTTCTGAATAAAACATCTGAATCCCATTGCATTTTATTTTCTACAAATTTATAAGGAAGAGGCTGGGCTTTCCCTTCCATAAAAAGCAGAAATAAAGCGATAGATGTCAGATAAAACCTTGTAGATAAGTTCATGCTGGTTACAGTAATAATTTAAATTACAAGATAGTAACCTACAAGTTTTTTTGAGAATTTATTATATTAATTGTGTGCTAAACCCGCTACAGAGGTAGCACCTGATAAGCTGCAATTTGATTGGTAGCAGGGGAGGGTATCCGTATTGATCCTTAAAAAGTTGAAGGCATCTGAACTTACTCAAGTTTGATGCATTTGCTTAGTAACCCAAATGGCAATTTGATTTACGCGCTGACACAAGCAGATATTTCGACGTTTTTTGAAAAAAAGAAAATGATTTTGAACACAATTGATTGAAATATGTTTTACTTTTATAATTTAGTATAAATCTAAATAAGAAATATGTCAGTAGAAAAAGATGCCGCAATTTTAGAGGAGTTCACCTCGGCAGAATACAAGCACGGCTGGTCAGTGGACTTGGAAGCAGACCAGGCACCCAAAGGCCTAAACGAAGATATAGTAAGATTTATATCCGCTAAAAAAGAAGAACCGGAGTGGCTAACCGCATGGAGGTTAGATGCCTTCCGAAAGTGGAAAGCAATGCCCGAACCTAATTGGGCAAATGTAAACTTCCCTCCAATAGACTTTCAAGATATTATCTATTACTCTGCGCCAAAGAAAAAAGCTACGCCAAAATCTTTAGACGAAATTGACCCTGAACTTTTAAAGACGTTCGAACGACTGGGAATTTCTTTGACTGAACAAAAAAGATTAACCGGTGTGTCGGTAGCGGTAGATGCTGTAATTGACAGTGTTTCGGTCGCTACTACTTTCAAAGAAACCTTAGGTGAATTAGGAATTATTTTCTGCTCGTTTAGCGAAGCGGTGAAAGAACATCCTGATTTAGTTAAAAAATATATAGGCTCTGTAGTTCCTGCAAACGATAACTACTTTTCAGCTCTGAACTCGGCGGTATTTAGCGACGGTTCCTTTTGTTATATCCCTAAAGGAGTGCATTGCCCAATGGAGCTTTCAACGTATTTCAGAATCAATGCAGCCAATACAGGGCAGTTCGAAAGAACGTTAATTGTAGCCGAAGAAGGTTCTTACGTAAGTTACCTCGAAGGTTGTACCGCACCCATGAGAGACGAAAACCAACTTCACGCTGCGGTAGTAGAAATTTATGCAGAGAAAAATGCAGAAGTAAAATACTCTACCGTACAGAACTGGTATCCGGGCGATAAAGATGGCAAGGGTGGTGTGTACAACTTTGTAACAAAAAGAGGCATTTGTTTTGGCGACAACGCTAAAATCTCTTGGACCCAAGTAGAAACAGGCTCATCTATCACTTGGAAATACCCAAGCTGCATTTTAAAAGGCGA
>CAZFQW010000331.1:0-4629 GCA_964521225.1 uncultured Roseobacteraceae bacterium | reverse complement strand
GCTGCTTTTTCCATTAATTGCAGCGCCGTTTTATATTCTTTCATGAAATGATAACAAAGCCCCATATTAGAAAAAGTTCGGGCATCTTCTCCGTAAGTATTTAATGAATTTTCGAAGAATGAAACCGCTTCTTTATAATGCTCTAAGCGGAACATAATGGCCCCTATTTGAAAGGCGACATCGTTGTGTTCGCCGAGGGCATAGAAATTTTCCCATATTTTGTAGAGTGCATGGTAAATTTCTATTTTTAGTTGCTCGCTGCTATTATCGAGTTGGTTGCTGAGTGCAGGCACACTTTCTAAGAAAAACTTTGCATCCCAGCGACTCAACCGCCAATAGCTTAAAATTTGCACGGCTTCCATATTAGGGTAGTTAGTGCCTGTAGTGGTCGTAAATACAAAAAAATCGTCAGGACTAAAGTTGCTTATAAACTGCTGATAGGCAAAGGCTGTTTCAGGGTAAATATCTTTTTGTGAAGCAAATAAAGCAATGGTATTTAAGCTTGTGTGGGCATGGTTTGTAAATAGCGAACTTCCTTTTTCGTATTTATTAAATTCAATAAATGAATGGAAATTTATCGGCATTGAAAAACAGCCATCGTGGATAGCTATTCCGGGAATATCGTGGTCAAATAAATCTTTTTCATGTACAACGCCTCTATCAGAAGAAAGAAGCATGAAATGTCCGTTGCTCCATTTTTTTACTCTTTCAATACAACGCAACGACTCCGTGGGAATCAGCACACTCGTTTCTGCAAGTTGGTTCTGATAATATTTTAATAATCGATTCAATGCTTGTTCTTTGTAGACCTGAGTGCTTGTTGGCGCATAATCGTAGTTTATACGAATATTGGCAAGCATTTCTTCAGTTTTTAAATCGGGCTTATTTCCAAAAAGTGCCGCTTTCATTTCGTATAAAACGCCTTCTTTTATATAAAAAGAGTCTTGTGGGATTGTATCAAAAACATAATTTCCTATTAAAATAATTGGGTGTTTATTATCTGAATTTGCACTGATTCTCTCACCAGATTCCCAAAGCTCTAGCTGTTCTTGCTCTAAAATATCGAATAGGGCAAAATCGAGAATTCCTTTTTTTTTGTATTTATTTAATTTAGGATGATTTTGACAATACCGAATATTTTTATCCGTAAAATCGGTAATGATATATTTAAAGCAATTTTTAGGAAGCCCTTTATATTCTTGGTGCACTAGCTCATCTAATCGTTTTAAAAAATGAAATGAAAACCTACCAATACCAGCCCCTAATTCAATAATTTGTAGGGGGTGTTGTAAAGCGTCATCTCTATATAAATCTTTTAAAAAGCCAAAAACTACTTGTGCATAAACATTAGCGAAGTAAGGGTTACTAGTAATATAATGAGGCACTTGCCCTTCTGCCCATGCGCTGCTTCCCATTCTTTCAAAGTATTCTTTTTGGATGCGCCAAAGCATTGAATCTGAGAGTTTTTTAGCTTCTTCTATTTGGTAGGGGAACTCTTTAAGTACTTCGTTTTCGTTGGTATCGGTTTGCTTTTCTTTAATATTCTCCATCAATTATGTAATTGAGTAGTATTATTCTTTTAATAAAAAAAGCCAGTTTAATTAGGTTAAACTAGCCCATATATAAAGGTATAATATCTTTTAGTTATTTATTTAAAAAATCACTTCACACTTTCTATTCAATTCTTTAAACTTACTTACTCTACCGTTCGAAAGTTTCGTGCTGTAACACTTTAATGTTTCGAGCGAAAGTTCTTCTACCCATTTTAGTGTTCTAATATTGGTTCCAAAACAAGAAAGGTTTTTTAGCGAACGTATATTTTTGAGGGGCTTTAAATCTTTTATTTCAGTACCCGAGCAGTTGAGGGTAACTAATCTTCTTAGGCCTTCTAAAAAGTCTAAGTTATCAACAGGTACATCTTCAATATCCAACGAACTTAGGTTTTTTAGCCTGGCAATTGCCCATAAATCACGGACAAAAATTTTAGGCATGTGCAGCAGTTCTATTTTGGTTAATTTTTCTAAAGCGCTAATGTCTGTAATGCCACTGCTTCCCATTCTTAGCCTTTTGAGCCGCTGTAATATTTGAATATCATCTAGCTTTTTTAGGCTGCTCTCGTCGGTGATGTTGAGTTCTTCAAGCTTACTAACTTTATGAAGTTGTTCTTTTGTAGGCGTTTCATCAATTTGTACACCTTGTTTTTGGAAAGCAGCTTTCCAAGGGCTAGGTAATCTACGCCACCAACCTTGCAAGCCTTCGGTTTTGTAAACAATTAAGCAGCTTGGGTTGTGTTCGTACAGCAAGTTAACTTTGGCATCGTTTACAGGCGTATTATCAAAATAAGCAACCTCTAAACTTTTGATTCCTCTAAGAAGCAACAAATCGTAAACCCTAGAGCCATCAGCATAAATTTTCTTTAGCTGGTTTAAATCTTTTAGTGGGGTGATACTTGCTACTTGTGTTTCGCTAAAGTTGATAGTTTTCAATGCTTTCAGTCCGCTAATAGGAGCGAGGTCGGTTACATTGGTTTTAGAGAGGTTAAGGTCTTGCAAATTGGTTAAATCTTGTAAAGCGGCTACGTTAGAAATTCTCGTGTTTTCGCAGTTGAGTTTTTCTAAATTAAATAAGACAGAAAGAGGCTCTAGTGTGGCAATATTCCCATTATTCGAAATGTCTATTTTCTTAATATTCGAAATTTCGTGTAGCTTTTCCTTGTCGGGTTGGCTACCAAAACTTCCCATCAATCTAAAAACGCTTTTCCAGCCGTCTTCTAAACTTGCCCACCAATCTTCTAAAGCACCAGTTTCGTAGATAACCAAACATTTTGGGTGTGCTTGCATAAACGATTTTGCAGCACTTTTAGTAACCTTAGCACCATCGCAATAAATAGTAGAAATATTCGACAATTGTTGCAGCGGCGAGAGGTCGCCTACACTTGTGTTATCAATAAATAATATCCGAAGTGCCGATAGCCCACTTAAAGCCGAAATATCATTAATTTGGCGGTTATTCTTAATTTCTAAGCGTTCTAAAGCACTTAAACCACCTAGGTTATTGAGGCTATTAATGCGAGTGCTCGAAATTTTTAGTGTTTTAAGATTTTGTAGATTTTTTAGGGGAGATAAGTCGCTGATTGCCGTATTATCGCAATTGAGTTCTACCAAGTTTTGAAGGGCTGCAACAGGTGCAATATCAGTTAAAGAACTATTATTATGACAATGCAAAATCTGTAGATTTTTGAAATTGCTAATGGGTGATAAATCGCTTAAAGCCGAGCTGTTATTGCAATAAACTTGCTCTAAACTAATGGCATACTTAAGTGCCTCTAAAGAACTAACTCCAGTACTCGAAAAATCAATTATTTTTAGTTTAGTGAGGTTTCTGATGGGTTGTAGGTTATTTACTTGGGTATTAGAACAGTTTAATTCTTTTAAATTGGCAAGCTTATTTAGAGGCGTTAAATCACTAATTTGAGGGTGCTGCGAAATATCAATTGATTGAATTTTAGTTAGTTCCTCTAGGTGCTCAATCATAATGTCGGCAACGGTATAAGTGGTTCCGGTGTTGTCGGTTACTACTGAGTCTTGAATCGAAGTTACTTGGTTCATGGCTATGCCGTTACTTAAAGAAGGGTTATTGAGTAGTTTAGAAAACTCATTGCGCCAATCGACCGAAAGTTCGTTCCACCAATTGCTCAATTCTTCGTCGAGGCTAAGCCGGGTAGTATATACACTTACAATTTTAAGGTCTTTATTGGCTTCGTTTAAATTAATTTCAATAAAACGCTGCTGCGAGTTATTTACCTGTTGATTGTCAATAGTAACACCTTGTATGTTTCTGCTTAAAGTTACTTTAAAAGAAAGCTCATCGTTTTCATTGGTAAAATGCGAAACATCTTCCATCGAAAAATCGAATTTTATTTCTTTAAAGAAAAAATCAACATCTTTAAGGTAAGCCTGCACATCTTTATTGGTGGGCACTACTCGCTTGGTGTCTAAGTCGTCTTCAATTTGTACTTTATCGTCTCTAAAAAACTTACTGTAACTCTCTTGAATAATTGTTTCTTTTTCTTGTGCTGAAGACTCGGGGTCGCCAATCGTATTAAGGGTAAACTGGAAAAAGGAAACTAAGCGCTTTGTTTGTTCTTTGTACTGTTCAATTTCTTCTGCGCTGTAACTTTCTTGTGGTGCTTCTTGTGCATAGAGTGAAACTGAGGTAAGAAAGAAAAGACCTACCTGCAATAAAATTGCTGGGAAAGTAACTTTTTTCATGTGATTCATGGTTTTGATTGCTACACTAGTTTAAATAAATGTTCAATTTTAAATTACGAATAACGAATTATAGAATACTCATATGGAGTGCTCTATTTTATAAATTAATTATATTATACTTAATTTCGTTTGTCCGTTGCACTAAAATTATTAATGATAAAAAGCGATTAAAAAGCGTTCACTACTACTTTGGTAGCAGTCTGATTTTAAAGGCATTATTGATGTTACAAACATCTTACATCAAGGACAGCTGTTAAAGCTATTTAACACAAGATACCTATTTGATGGCAGCAAAGAATTAAATAGAAATGCTAAAAATAACTGTTATTGATTTTGAACTTGCACCGGTTGTAGTGCT
>CAZFQW010000330.1:0-4645 GCA_964521225.1 uncultured Roseobacteraceae bacterium | reverse complement strand
ACTGTTCTTTAAAAAGAGAAAGCTTGGTACAGAGAGTCAATAGTTTAGAAGAAGAATCGTACATCTACTGGGACAGCATAGAGGTGGTTAATGAGTCGGTGGGGGCACTGCCTGGCTTGCGGTACATTTTAAATTACAAAACGGCCCGCCCCCAAGAAGATACCACCAAAACTGAACCCGAAAAGGAAGCAACTTTAATTCCTACCCAAGTTTATTTTGATGAAAACTGGAAAGAGACCTACGACTTAGCAAGTGCAGCGTATTTTCGAGTAGGGCAAAAAGATTCTTTAGGCAGATGGCAAGGTAAAATAAGAGACTACTATCGAGGCGGGGGAATCCAAATGAAGGGCTTCTATAAAGATAACCTGAAAAATGGCGTTTTTTTATATTATAGCCGCGATAGCACTTACGAAGCAGCAGGCGTATACAACGAAGAAATTAAAATAGGAAAGTGGGAATACTTCCATCCGAATGGAAAAAAACAAAGAAAAATTTTTTATGATGATAGAACTTACACGCTTCAGGTGTGGGACACCTTAGAAAATTTAGCAGTGATCGACGGAAACGGAACAGAGGTAACGAAGTACGAAAACGACATCATCAGCCTAAAAGGAGAATACAAAGATGGATTAAGAACAGGGCTTTGGTATGGTTACTACAAAAATGGGAAGCCCTACTTCGAAGAATATTATGAGGTAGGGGAGTTAACACATGGAAAATCTTTTGATGAAAACGGAAACCCTAAAGTATATGATTCTTCAAGTAATTTCCCCACCCCAAAAGGAGGTTATTCGCAGTTACAAAGCTATCTGAACAATTTTGAGTTTGGGGCATCGCTCTTCAGGGCTTCAGAAAAAGAAGGCAAAATGACGGTGATTTTCCAAGTAGATGAGCAGGGAAATCTTTCCGATTTTCGTTTTAAAGACTCCCCCGGGTCGCTCTACGAAATAGAGGCGATTCAACTATTGCAAAATGGTCCCGCTTGGATTCCCGCTAAACAATATGGAATTGTTCCGTTCGCATCGGAAACCTTGGTTAAAATCAATTATCCTTAGCAGAATTTTTACTTAGTTGATTTTCATTTTAAAGAAATTGCAAAGAATCCCTGTTGCCATGGCTACATTGAGCGACTCTGCTTTGCCATATTTCGGAATGGTTATTTTATGGCTGATAAACGCTGCCGTAGTGGGGTTGATACCGTTGGATTCATTTCCCATCACTAAAACAAAAGGAACGTTAGGCGTTACAGAATGAAAGTCTTCTCCCTCCATAAATGCACCATAAGATGCCTTTGCATTGGTTTTATCTTTTAAGAAAGCGGTAATGTCAGTATAAATACAATTGGCTCTAAAAATAGAACCCATAGAAGCTGCCACCACTTTTGGGTTGTACAAATCGACGCTGCTTTCAGAACAAACCAATTGACTGATGGCAAACCAATCGGCAATGCGTAAGATAGTCCCTAAGTTGCCGGGGTCTCTAATGTCATCGAGTACCAGTGTAAATTTAGCGTTGGGGTCAATTTCTTGCTCTTGCGGGATATTTACCACAGCGAGCGCACCATCGTTGGTTTGTAAATTCCCCAATTGCCTCAATACCTTCTCTTCGGTTACAAAGGCAGGGCATTTTAGCGATTCTAAGCGGTGTCTATATCTTTCAAAAAACTGCTCGGTATAAAAAACCACTTCTATCTCGTAGTCAGAATTTAATGCTTCCACTACCATTTTACTGCCTTCAACGAAAAACTGCTGATTGTTCTTTCGGTATTTTTTAGTTTGTAATTGTCGAATTACTTTTTCCCAGCGTTTAGTCAATTTTTTCCTGTTTTTAGTTACTAACATTAACTTACAAAACTTAAAGTTAATGCTTTAAAGAAAAACTTGAGTTTAAGCTTATCAATGCAAGTAAAGAGTTTATTCAAAATATTTGGTTTTGTAAGTATTGCAATTTTATTGCTATCCTTAAACGCATGTATTCCCACCAAAAATATTCCCGAAGGAAAATACCTATTAGTGAACCAATCTATTTCGGGCAATCACGATACAGATACCGAAGCCCTAGAGGCTTTTTACAAACAGAAGCCCAATGGGAAAGTCTTTTACTTGCCCATTATGCCCTATTTATATGCGTACAAACTGGGCGAAAAGAAGTATAATAAAAAGCGTTATAAGTACGAAGACCAATACCAAGAGGCTAAAATATTGTTTGAAAAAAAACAAAACGCTCTGCAACTTCAACTAGATTCAGTTGCGAGCCTTACATCGAGTTACCAAAAAACTACCGACTCTTCAAAGCTTACTAAAAAGCTCCAAAAAGTAAGTATCAAACGAAACGAAAAGCTCAATAAACTGCAAAGAAGATTAGAAGCAGGCAACTGGTTTATGCGTTCAGTGGGCGAAAAACCCACGATTTACGATTCTGCTTTGGCGATTCAAACCAAAGAACAGATTAAACTTTTTTTAAACCAAAATGGCTACTTCAGGGCAATGGTAGAAACCAAAGTTGAAACGCAAAAAAAGAAGTTGTCGCTTGTGTATCAGGTTACTGAAAAAAAGCCCTATTCGTTAAGTAAGGTAGAATACATAATTGAAGATTCGACTGTATCGGCGTTGGTTTTACAAGATTCTGCTGAATTTCTTTTAAGAGAAGGCGATATCTACCAAGAAAATAAAATTGAAGAAGAGCGCACGAGGCTCAATCGCTTTTTAAACGATAACGGCTACTTCAATTTTGGTGTATCTTATATTCATTTTGAAGTAGATACGCTTAAAGAACCTTTCCAGGCAGAACTTTCTGTTATCGTACGAAACCCTCCGGGGAAAACGGGGCACAAACGACATTACCTCGATGAAGTAGTATTTGAAACCGATGTAAACATAGCCAAAAGAAGAGTTATGGAAGATACCGTAGTGAACGGTATCCGCTATGTGGAAGAAAAAAAGCGTTATTCTAAGCGGGTTTTAGATCAAAAAATATTCGTGAGAAAAGATAGCCTTTACAGCCTTTTCTATACGGAACAAACGCAACGCGCCCTTGCCCGCCTCGATATTTTTAAGTTTGTGAACATCAACTATGATACTCTTGGCGGGAAACTTAAAGCTAATATTTTTACCAGCCCTTACGAAAAGTATCAGTACTCTTTAGAAGGGGGGCTAAATGTAACTCAGTCTTTGCCAGGACCTTTTGTGAGCTTATCCTTAAAGAATAGAAACACCTTTGGGGGCTGCGAAATACTGGAGGTAAGAGGGCGGTTTGGCATTGAAGCACAGGCAGGAGTAACGAACGATTCGGATCAGTATAATAGCCAAGAATACGGGGGGAATATTTCTTTATCGTTCCCAAGAATTTTACTCCCTTTGGGTAAAAGGCTAAAAAATAAACTATCGCTGAATGTCCCTAGAACTCAGCTTTCTTTGGGGTACTCCTTTGTTGATAGGCCAGAATACAGCCGAACCAATATCCAAAGTGCATTAACTTACCAGTGGCGCCACTGGAATAATACCCGTTTTGAAGTCAATTTGCTAAATCTTGGGGTAGTTTACACAAGCCGATTGAGCGATGCCTTCAACCAAAGATTGCAGGAGTTAGCCGCTCAAGGAAATACACTTGCTTTAAGTTTCGACCGCTCTTTGGTTTCAAGCTTTGTGGCTTCTTATGTTCAAGCTTCTGATAGCTACGGAACTACTCTTGAAAAGACCCATTATTTTAAAGGATATGTTGAGTCGGGAGGAAACTACCTAAACTTGCTCGATGGCACGCTGCTCTCTAATAACAATCAAATATTTGGCTTGCGCTACTACCGTTTTGCAAAGTTCTCGTTCGATTACCGCTTGGCATTGCCAATGGGAGAAACAAAAGAGTTTGTAAGCAGAATAAACATGGGAGTCGCCAAACCCTATGGCGAAGGGCAACGAGGTTTGCCTTACGAAAAATACTTCTTCAGTGGAGGAAGTAATAGTAACCGAGCATGGCGGCCTCGCAGGCTAGGGCCGGGTTCGTACACGCCTCCTGTGCTTGCAAACGGAGCATTTGATTATAGTTTTGAACAAGGCGGCGAAGTGATTATGGAAGCAAATGCTGAGTTAAGAGGGCATTTGTTCAGCTTTTTCGATTACGCTTTTTTTGTGGATGCTTCTAACATTTGGATGACCATAGAAGATCCCAGCAGGCCAGGTGCCCTTTTTGAAGCAAAAGACTTTTGGAAAGAATTTGCCATTGGAACAGGTTTTGGCTTGCGCCTTGATTTTTCGTTTCTGCTCATCCGCTTCGATTTAGGCATCAAAATGTTTAATCCTGCGCTTCCAGTAGGGGAAAGATTTGTAGGCGATAACCTATCGCTTAGCGCGCCTTTCGGTGCAAAAGGGCAAAGCACCTTGAATATTGGCGTCGGCTATCCTTTTTAGTGGAACGGCATTACCTTTGTCTTAATAATTTTAGAACTCAACTACTATCCGAATGCGCTTCTTTAAAACTATTTTCTTTTCTATCGCTTTTTTAGCGCTTACTCAAGGCTACACACAAGACCTCAATCTTACCCAGTTTTATGCCTCTCCGTTATTGCTGAACCCAGCATTTACGGGAGCAGTAGAACAATATCGCGTAACGGCTACTTACCGCAACCAGTGGGTGCAGGTGCCGCAATCGT
>CAZFQW010000329.1:0-4647 GCA_964521225.1 uncultured Roseobacteraceae bacterium | reverse complement strand
CCTTTGTCGTTCGAGATTTGAAGCTGCGCTTTCTGACCATTTAAATGTGCCAAACCAAATAGTACCTTCTTGCCATTTGCAATTGGTTTAACTACCAATTTTACTTCGTCCTTTACTTCTTCAGTTGCATAAGCACTTGAAGCAAGAAGCAATGCACTCATCCAGAATACAATTGCTTTTAATGTGATTTTTAAATTGTTCATAACTGTCTTGCGTTTTTAGTTTTTAACTTAACTTTCGATGCAAACATAAGCGGGTACACAAATACATGTGCTGATTTAATATTAATAAAAAGTTAATTTAAAGTTGCATAAATTTATTAAAATGAACTTAATATTACGCAATCCGTTGCGCTAGTCGTTACAGATATTCTGAATTAATGATTTAAACCATCTTTTATTTGGTATTTAATATAATTAAAAGAATAAAATACATGTTTAAGACTGTATCCGATAGAAGAGCAATGTTTTACATTTTATTAATATTTGCTTATGCGGGTGTAACATTAAAAAGAAAATTATACTCATTATTTGGAGTTAATTTGCCCGATAAATCAAATAAAAATCTCTTTTGCGAACATTTCCTCAAAATTCTACTTTAAATTATGTCAGATAATTTTTTACTTTCCAATACTTACACAATTATGAAATTGAAATTACTACTACTTTCTGTTTGCTTATTGGCACTCCAAAATACATTCAGCCAAGATAGAATTACGGGAAAAACATTTGCTACACGTTCAGAAGTTATTGCAAAAAACGCAATGGCTTGTACCAGCCAGCCACTAGCAACTCAAGTTGCCTTAGATATTATGAAAGCAGGCGGCAATGCAATTGATGCAGCCATTGCAGCAAATGCGACACTTGGGTTGGTAGAGCCAACAGGCAACGGAATAGGAGGGGATATCTTTGTGATTATTTGGGACGCTAAAACCAAAAAACTATATGGTTTAAACGGAAGCGGCCGTTCGCCGAAATCGCTAACCCTAGACTATTTTGTTGAGAAGGGGATAAAAAAGATTCCCGCCTATGGCCCATTGCCAGTTTCGGTGCCGGGTTGCGTCGATGGCTGGTTTACCATACACGATAAATTTGGGAAACTACCGATGAATCGGATACTAACACCTGCTATTAATTATGCACGAGAAGGCTTTCCCGTGAGCGAACTCATTGCTTACTATATGGCAAAAGGTGCTAAAAACCTTTCAAAGTACCCTGGCTTTAAAGAAACTTATATGCCCAACGGAGCTACCCCGAAAAAAGGAGAAGTGTTTAGCAACCCAGGTTTAGCGAATACACTCGAAAAAATTGCCAAAGGAGGAAGAGATGCTTTTTATAAAGGAGAAGTAGCCCAAACCATTGTTAAATATATTAAAGAGCAAGGCGGATTTTTGAGTGAAGAAGATTTAGCCGCGCATCAATCAGAATGGGTAGAGCCTATTTCAACCAATTATAGAGGCTACGATGTTTGGGAGTTACCACCCAACGGGCAAGGCACAGCAGTACTTCAAATGCTCAATATTTTGGAGAACTACGATATTAAAAAAATGGGCTTTGGAAGTACAGAGTATCTTCATGCATTTGTGGAGGCTAAAAAACTAGCTTTTGAAGACCGTGCTAAATATTACGCAGATCCCGCTTTTCATAAAATTCCGATGGAGCAGCTTATCTCTAAAGAATATGCAAAAGAGCGAATGAAACTAATAGACAATGATAAAGCTGCCAAAAGCTACCCCGCAGGAGAATTGGAGCAGGGGAATACCATTTACCTAACAACGGCAGATGCTGAGGGAAATATGGTTTCACTAATCCAAAGTAATTATAGAGGTATGGGTTCGGGGATGACTCCTCCGGGCTTAGGGTTTATCCTACAGGACAGAGGCGAACTCTTTGCATTAGAGGATAGACATAATAATGTACTAGCACCTGGGAAAAGACCTTTCCATACAATCATTCCCGCATTTATAACAAAAGACGGAAAACCATATATCAGTTTTGGCTTAATGGGTGGGGCTATGCAACCACAGGGGCATGCGCAAATAGTAATTAATATGATAGATTTTGGAATGAACCTGCAAGAAGCCGGGGATGCGCCAAGAATAAGACACATTGGTTCTACACAGCCCACGGGAGGAAGCCAAATGACCGACGGAGGGATTATCAACTTAGAATCGGGTTTTTCTTATGAGATGATAAGACAACTGATTGAAATGGGGCATGAAGTCTCCTTTAATGTAGGAAGCTACGGTGGCTACCAAGCAATACTTTACGATGAGAAAAACGGCGTTTATTACGGAGCATCTGAGTCAAGAAAAGACGGACAAGCAGCAGGTTATTAATATAATTATGCTAGAAGAGCGACCTCGAGTTTTTTTCTCGGCTTATAACTTCATAGATTTTATAGAATGATTTTAAATTATATGAGAGATACTTTATATATTTCAAATTACAATGTGCTAGCTAAAGACTTAACTATTAATGATTACTAAGTGAATATGAAAAACTTACCATGGTTAGAAAATTACCCACAAGGCGTACCTCATAAAATAGACCCTGAACGCTTTGAGTCGCTTCTTTCTCTTTGCGAAGAAGCTTTTGAAAAGTATGGAGACCAGCCCGCCTACGAAAATATGGGTGGTGTACTTTCTTTTCAACAACTAAACAAGCTTTCAAAAGCATTTGCAGCTTATCTTCAGAATCATACAGATTTAAAACAAGGCGATAGGGTGGCTATACAAATGCCTAATCTGTTGCAATACCCCATTGCTATGTTTGGTGTGCTCAGAGCGGGGATGATTGTTGTAAATACCAATCCGCTTTATACCGAAAGAGAAATGGAACACCAGTTTAAAGACTCCGGTGCAAAAGCGATAATTATTGTAAGTAATTTTGCTTCTAAGCTCGAAAAAATCCTTTCCAATACCGACATTAAACATGTAATCGTAACACAGATTGGTGATATGCTAGGTTTCCCCAAAAGCTTTATTACGAACTTGGTGGTAAAACATGCAAAAAAGATGGTGCCTGCGTATACGCTAAACGAGGCAGTTCCATTCAACAGAGTTCTAACCATTGGGAAAGCCACTAGCTACTCAAGGCCTGAGGTAAAAGGAGAAAATCTGGCATTTTTACAATATACCGGAGGTACAACGGGGGTTTCAAAAGGAGCCATGCTTACCCACAGAAACATAGTTGCTAACCTAGAGCAAAATTCTGGGTGGATGTGCCCTAAGCTTGTAGAAGGCAAAGAAATAGTAATTACCGCACTTCCGCTGTATCACATATTTTCTCTGACAGTGAACTGTATGCTGATGCTCAAGATTGGTGCTCGCAATGTGCTTATCACCAATCCTAGAGATATGCCCGGTTTTATTAAGGAGTTAAAAAAATATCCTTTTTCGGTAATTACGGGAGTAAATACTTTATATAATGGTTTATTGAATCATCCAGATTTTGCCTCAGTAGATTTTAGCCATCTTAAAGTGGCAATCGGCGGAGGGATGGCAGTGCAACAAGCCGTAGCCGAAAAATGGAAATCGGTTACAAATACAGCCCTACTAGAAGGATATGGACTAACAGAATCATCGCCTGTGTTAAGCTGTAACCCGTTAGATGGAAGCGAAAGAATAGGAACTATTGGGCAACCTCTACCAAACACCTATCTCAAAATTATGGATGATGAGGGCAACCCCGTAGCCGATGGAGAGTCGGGCGAAATTTGTGCGCAAGGACCACAAGTAATGAAAGGATATTGGCAGAGAGACGATGAAACCGCAAAATGCTTCTTCCCCGGCGGATGGTTAAGAACGGGTGATATAGGGCTGATTTTATCGGAAGGATACTTCAAAATTGTAGACCGTAAAAAAGATATGATTTTAGTATCAGGATTTAATGTGTATCCTAATGAAGTTGAAGATGTGGTAGTAAAACACCCTAAAGTACTTGAAGCGGCAGCAGTAGGTGTACCCGATGAAAAATCGACCGAAGCAGTAAAAATATTTGTAGTGAAGA
Organism: uncultured Roseobacteraceae bacterium; assembly: GCA_964521225.1. Lineage (GTDB taxonomy): Bacteria > Bacteroidota > Bacteroidia > Cytophagales > Flammeovirgaceae > CAYUJH01. The sequence continues at coordinate 637 of CAZFQW010000329.1, read as the reverse complement.
AATCTGACGACTTAACTGCCGAAGATTTAAAAGCCTTCTGTAAAGAAAACCTCACAGGTTACAAAGTACCTAAACACTATGAGTTCAGAGAAGAACTCCCGAAATCGAATGTGGGCAAAATATTACGCCGCCATTTAAAAGAAGAAACCAAAGCGTAATAACAGATAATTCTAAATTATTGAAAGCTATATCTTGAACCAGATATGGCTTTTTTTGTTCCTATTCAGCATGAGGCGAATTTTTAACTATAACACACGCTTCAACGTGTACGATAGGGCTTATCGTGAAGTACTTACCTCCTAAAAGATATAGTTGCAGATTTGCTGAACAAGTAACCTTTTCTTTATCTAAAAACATGAAATTTCAAGCCCTTAATTTACCTCCTATCTCAAACGAGCTTTTTAAGAAGTCGGAAAGCGATTTTTTGATATATGACATCATCAGAAAAAAATATTTAGTACTTACCCCCGAAGAATGGGTTCGGCAGCATTTTCTACATTTTTTGTTAGCGAATAAGTATCCTAAAAATCTTATCAGTATTGAGGGAGCCACGAAATACAATCAACTAAAAAAAAGAACAGATATTTTGATTTACGACAGGGCAGGTAAGCCATTTTTGTTGGTAGAGTGCAAAGCA